>CAMWVM010000079.1 GCA_947177715.1 uncultured Ruminococcus sp. | reverse complement strand
CTCAGGAGGCTGCTGGGGGCGGAGATGTGTATTAGAGTCAGAAACAATAGCGGTGACTTACAGTGTGTATTAAAACCTAACTTAAGAAAAACGCTTTCATTTATTGCTAAAATATTGACTGCGGCAACTATATTTACATGGGGATACATTTTAATATTCAAATCAGGATATTTTAATAATATATAAATACAGGAGGAATAAAAATGATTAAACTGACATTAAAAGACGGCAGCGTCAGAGAAATTGAAAATGCTATGCCTGCATCTGAAATTATCAAAGGCATTGGTATGGGACTTTACAAAGCAGCTTGCTGTGTAAAAATCAATGGCGAGATATGCGACTTACGCACCATTGTTGACGGCGACTGTGAATTCGAGGTTCTTACATTTGATTCAAAATACGGAAAAGATACTTTCTGGCATACTGCTTCTCATCTTATGGCACAGGCAGTGAAAAATCTTTACCCGGAAGCTAAGCTTGCAAGAGGTCCTGCTACCGAAAACGGATTTTACTATGATTTTGAGGTAGAAAAGCCTTTTTCACCTGCTGACCTTGAAAAAATAGAAAAAGAAATGAAAAAGCTTTCAAAGGAAGGATATGAACTTGAACGTTTTGAACTTCCTGTTGACGAAGCGCTTAAACTTATGGAAGAACGCAAGGAAGATTATAAAATCGAGCTTATCCACAAGCACGACGACAAGGGTGAAAAGCTTTCATTCTACAAACAGGGTGACTTTGTTGACCTTTGTGCAGGACCTCACATTATGAACGTTGCTCCGATTAAAGCGGTAAAACTGCTTTCATGCACAGGCGCATACTGGGGCAAGGCTGAGGACGGAAAACAACTTTCCCGTATATACGGAACTGCTTTTCCAAAGGCTTCATTGCTTGACGAGCATCTAAAGGCATTAGAAGAAGCTAAGCTTCGTGATCACAACAAAATCGGACGTGAGCTTGAATATTTCACAACTGTTGATTATATCGGACAGGGACTGCCGCTTCTTTTGCCGAAGGGTGCAAAGGTTATCCAAACTCTGCAAAGATGGATTGAAGATGAGGAATACAAAAGAGGTTACCAGCTTACAAAAACACCTTACATGGCTAAGAGAGAGCTTTATAAGATTTCAGGTCACTGGGATCACTATTTGGACGGAATGTTCGTTTTGGGCGACCCAAACGATGAAACCAAGGAATGTTTTGCACTTCGTCCGATGACTTGTCCTTTCCAATATCAGGTGTTTTTGAACAGAAAACGCTCCTATAGAGATTTACCAATGCGTTTAGGCGAAACATCAACGCTTTTCAGAAACGAAGACAGCGGTGAAATGCATGGACTTATAAGAGTTCGCCAGTTCACAATTTCCGAGGGACATCTGATTCTGCGTCCTGAACAGCTTGAAGAAGAGTTTAAGGGCTGTGTAGAGCTTGCTAAATACTGCCTTGAAACAGTAGGACTTGATGAGGACGTATCTTACAGATTCTCACAATGGGATCCCAACCGTACTGACAAATACGAAGGTACTCCAGAGCAGTGGGACGAGGCTCAAAGCGCTATGAAAAAAATCCTTGACGATATAGGACTTGACTATGAGGTTGGAATAGATGAAGCAGCGTTTTACGGACCTAAGCTTGATATTCAGATTAAAAACGTGTTTGGTAAAGAGGATACGCTTATTACTATACAGATTGATATGCTTTTGGCGAAAAAATTTGGCATGGAGTATGTTGATAAGGACGGCGGCATGAAAAATCCTTATATCATTCACAGAACCTCAATCGGCTGTTACGAAAGAACGCTTGCACTGCTTATTGAGAAATATGCAGGCGTACTTCCTTTGTGGCTTGCTCCCGAACAGGCAAGAATTCTGCCGATTAAGCAGGAACATGTTGAATATGCACAGAAGCTTGCTGACGAGCTTGCCTCATACGGCATGAGAGTTACCGTTGACAGCAGAGATGAAAATATCGGTCCAAAGATCAAGGCTTCCCGTCTTGAAAGAATTCCATATATGCTCATCGTCGGCGATAAGGAAGTTGAAACTAATACTGTTACTGTTCGCTCAAGAAAAGAGGGCGAAATTCCTGCAATGCCATATGCCGATGTAGTTTCCAAGCTGACTGAAGAAGTCAGAACAAAGGCGAAATAAAAACATGGGCTTATTCAAGAAAAAAACTAAGGGAACACCCATAAAAGAACTGCTTGCCTTTCACGGAAAGCGTCTAAGCTATGTGGTCGAGCGTTTTGGAACAGATGAAGAGGTCATCGGCAAAAGCGGAGGGATTTCTGTTAATACCGAGGATTTTAAGCTTACCATAGTTTGCGACGGTAAGCCTGTTGCAGATTTTTCTCTTGATGGATTGATCTGTGCGGAGCTTATGAGTCATAACGGTGCAGATATTAAAGGCAAAGATTATTATTCAGGAAACAAAAGACATATCGTGGTTCATTATTCGTCATTTAAATAATGTTCTGCAAAAAATAAAAGCGGTAGATTTTCTACCGCTTAATTTTTTATTCCGCAAACAAGGCTGTTGACAAGTATCTCTCACCTGTGTCAGGTAAAAGCACTACTATTGTCTTTCCTTTGTTCTCAGGTCTTTTTGCAAGCTCGGTCGCTGCATAAAGCGCTGCACCTGAAGAAATACCCACAAGAATTCCCTCGGTCTTTGCAGCCTTGTTTCCTGCAAAAAATGCATTTTCATTAGAAACTGTAATAATCTCGTCATATACCTCTGTGTCAAGCACATCTGGCACAAATCCCGCTCCAATACCCTGAATTTTATGCGGTCCTGGCGTACCCTTTGAAAGCACTGGAGAAGATTCAGGCTCAACGGCAACTATCTTAATATCAGCATTTTGAGATTTCAGATACTTTCCAACGCCCGTTACAGTTCCGCCCGTGCCGACACCTGCAACAAATATATCAACCTTTCCGTCTGTATCCTCCCAAATCTCAGGTCCTGTAGTTGCCACATGTGCGGCAGGATTCGCTGCATTGACAAATTGCCCGAGTATCACTGAATTTTCAATTTCCTTATTTAGCTCGTCAGCTTTTGCAATAGCACCTTTCATTCCCTTTGAACCTTCGGTTAAAACAATCTGTGCTCCATAGGCTTTAAGCAGATTTCTTCTTTCAATACTCATTGTTTCAGGCATCGTTAGAATTACTTTGTAACCCTTTGAAGTACCGATTGCTGCCAGTCCGATGCCGGTGTTGCCTGAAGTAGGCTCAATAATTGTCGCACCCTCTTTTAGCAAGCCTTTTTTCTCAGCATCCTCAATCATAGACTTTGCAACCCTGTCCTTTACGCTTCCTGCCGGATTAAAATACTCCAGCTTTGCAAGAACTTTTGCGTCAGTTACACCCAACGCTTTGCTAAGTCTTTCTACCTCAACTATAGGAGTTCTTCCCACAAGTTCCGAAACATTTTTATATACTTTTGACATATAAACCACCCTTTCATATCTTACGTTTATTTTCTATGTTATTATAATACACAATAATTCCTATTAAGTCAATATGATTTCTTGGTTTTCTATTTTTATTACAAATACACACTAAATATTCATTACAGTTTTGTGCAATATTACGATGTTTAATAATTATAATAGCAATATTTATTGCGAAAACGCTTTTATTTTATAATTTGCATAAAATATAAGGTGTAAATTTGGTTAAGTTTTTTAACACAATTTATTGTAAAAAGTTAAAAAATATGATATACTGATAATTACTTTATTACTTTAAATCAAAGGAGATTATTATGTTTTTTCAAAAGGATATTGAAACAATGCCTCGAGCAGAAATTGAAAAGCTCCAGCTTGAGCGCTTGAAATGGCTTGTTAAATACTGCATGGACAATGTGCCCTTTTATAATAAAAGATTGACAGAGGCAGGAGTTACCGCCGATAAAATTAAAGAATTATCCGATATTCAATACATACCTTATACAACAAAAGCTGATATGAGAGATACTTATCCGTTCGGGCTTTTTGCTGTCCCCTTAAAGAAAATTGAACGTATCCATGCTTCGTCGGGAACAACAGGCAAACCAACAGTTGTAGGATATACTCACAGAGATTTGGACTATTGGGGCGATTGTGTGGCAAGACTTGTCACCGCTGTGGGTGCAAGTGATGAAACTATTGTCCAGATAGCCTTTGGATATGGTTTGTTTACAGGGGCTTTGGGTCTGCACTATGGACTTGAAAAAATCGGAGCTGCTGTAGTTCCAACCTCCAGCGGAAACACTGAAAAACAGATTATGCTCATGCAGGACTTTGGAACCAACACCTTAGTTTCAACCCCATCTTATGCTCAGTATATCGGCGAATTGGCAAGAGAAATGGGCGTGCTTGACAACATTCACCTTAAGCTTGGTTTGTTCGGCTCCGAGGGATGTACTCCGGAAATGAGATCACAAATTGAGAATACGCTTAATATTTTTGCAACAGATAACTATGGCATGAGCGAACTTATGGGGCCCGGAGTTTCAGGAGAATGTATTGAACGTGACGGAATGCACATTAACGAGGATCACTTCTATGCCGAAGTTATTAATCCTGTTACCGGTGAAGTGTTGCCTAAAGGCTGTGAGGGCGAGCTGGTTATAACTACACTAACCAAAGAGGGCATACCAATGCTCCGTTACCGCACAAAAGATATTACTCAAATTAATTATGAACTTTGTAAATGCGGAAGAACCTTTGCCAGAATGGCTAAACCAAGAGGCAGGTCTGACGATATGCTTAAAATCCGTGGTGTTAACGTATTCCCATCACAGATCGAGAGCGTGCTAATGGGATTTGACGCTATCGCACCGCACTATCAGCTTGTACTTACAAGAGAAAACTTTGCCGACCACTTGGAAATCAAAGTTGAACTTTCAGATAAATGCAATGAAATTTTGGACAACTTCCCTCAGCTTGATACGCTCCATAAAGATATACACCATGCGATGAAAACGGTTTTAGGAATAGAATCTAAGATTACAATAGTAGGTCATAAAACTCTTCAGCGATTCCAAGGAAAAGCTCAGCGAATTCTTGATCTCAGAAATAAAAGTGAAATTTTAGTATAATAAAAAAGCGGGTGAACTTAAATGTTCACCCGTATTTTTTGATATTAATAGTTATCGTTCTTAAATACAATAGCCACTGTTTTAAAAATAATTTTTAAGTCTGTTAAAACTGAGCGGTCTTCAATATATTTAAAATCCAACTCCAGCTGTTCTTCAACAGGCAAAGAATTCTTGCCGCCAATCTGCCAGTAACAAGACAAACCCGGTTTAACCAAAAGCCTCTGATCAGGAAGCTTTTCTTGTTCTGACGGAATAAAAGGTCTTGGACCAATGACCGACATTTCACCCTTTAAAATATTAATAAGCTGCGGCAGCTCATCTATTGAAGTTTTTCTAATAAATGATCCAATCTTTGTTATACGAGGATCATTTTCAATCTTAAAGGTTGGCCCGTCAGCTTCATTATGTATAAGCAAATCTTTCTTTCTTTTTTCAGCATCCTTATGCATGCTTCTGAATTTGTATATGTTGAACATCTTGCAGTCTTTACCTGCCCTTTGCTGAACAAAGAAAGGATTTCCCGGATCGGTTACAAAGATAAGCAGCATCACAATCAAAAACAACGGTGACAGTAAAATAAGAGCCAGCAAAGACGCTGTTATATCAAAGGCTCGCTTAATAAAGCTATATACCCTCTTCTCTTTGTATTCTACCTCTCTTCCGTCCCAAGTTCTTTCTGTTACAATAATCTCAGCTTCTCGTTCCCTTAAAGCAACATTTCCCTGATTCATTTCCTCACTCCAAATATCCCCAAATCATTTTCACTATATAAAATGTCGAATTATTTACATAATAAATTATACTTTACACAAAGGCTTTTGTCAAGAATTTTGTGTGAAATATGTGCACATATTATTCAATTATTGTGATAACCAATTATCTTTCCATTCTTATTATAGAATTCTTGGGAAAAGCTTTCTCACATGGCATTGAAAGCTTCATCATTGCATGGTTAGCCGTTTCAACTTCCACACCATATTCATTGAAAATATGCTCTGCTTTATATTTAACAGGTTCTCCGTTAGGAGATAGAATTTCAAGTTCTGCACCTTTGTCAAACTTATTTCTCTGTTGTGCATATAAAATCCCGTCTTCACACCTATCCACAACAGCAACAACATCATAATCTCTTATATAACCGCTGTTTTCGTAATACTGACAGTCTTTGGGATGTCCAAAGAAAAAGCCTGTGCAATAAGCCCTATGACTAACCTTAAATACTTCATCATGAATCCATTGCGGCAGCTTATAGTTCTTAGGATCACTCTTATATATGTCCATAGCCTTGCGGTAAGCGTTTGTTACTACAGAAACATAATATGCCGATTTAGCACGTCCTTCAATCTTAAAGCTGTTTACACCGGCTTCAGCCAGCTTGTCAATATGATCGATCATGCACATATCCTTAGCATTAAGAATATAGCTTCCCTTTTCATCTTCAAAAATAGGATAAAACTCATTTTCACGTTTTTCTTCCATGAGATGATAACCCCAACGGCATGGCTGAGCACATTCTCCCCTGTTAGCGTCACGGTTTACAAGATACTGTGAAAGCAGGCATCTTCCTGAAAAGCTGACGCACATTGCTCCGTGAACAAAGGCTTCAATTTCAAGCTCCGATGGAGTCTTTGCTCTTATTTCGGCAATCTCCTCCAAAGACAGTTCTCTCGCAAGAACCACTCTCTTAGCGCCCATATTATAAAACTCATTTGCCGTAACAAAATTAACAATACCGGCCTGAGTTGAAACATGAATCTCCATATCAGGTGCATATTTTTTTATCAGAGAAAACACACCTATATCATTTGCAATAAGAGCGTCAACTCCTGCGTGCAATGCGTCTTTAACAAATCCCTCAAAATGAATTATCTCATCATTTCTCGGAAGGGTGTTGCAAGTCAAATATACTCTTTTTCCTCGGCGATGAACCTCGTCGGCAGCCGTCTTCAATGTTTCTGCGGTAAAATTAGGTGAAGCTGCTCTCATACCG
>CAMWVM010000078.1 GCA_947177715.1 uncultured Ruminococcus sp. | reverse complement strand
GGATGCACTCATCACAGGCAATGTGAGGACATCGGTACAGTCAAGCTGCCCAACTGGCTGAAAAAGTATACAGGAAAACAGCTTGAATTTGCTTTCTCATCCGGCACAGAATTTCCTGAAGATTTATCCGGATATAAGTTGGTAATTCACTGCGGCGGCTGTATGCTTAATGAACGTGAGGTCAGATACCGTATGAAATGCGCAGAAGACCAGAATGTTCCCATTACAAATTACGGTACGGCTATTGCTTTCATGAACGGTATTTTAAAGAGGAGCTTGTCTGTTCTTGGCGACAATTTCGGGTTATGATTTTACTTGCTGAAAAAATATACAACGGCGGACGGATTTCAATATCTGTCCGCTGTTTTATACCATATAAAAACATTGAAAAGTCCTTGACAAAACAGGGGCAAAGTAGTATGATAAAAAAGGTGTAAATTCATATACGGTTGTTGTATGTGGATTTTTTATTTTATTGACAAGGAAGTGATTTTGAGTGGACGACGCCGGACATAATTTGATTACCCCTTATTTATGCAGGTGCTTGTCTGCTTTATAATAAAAGGGTAATCTGTGTTGAGCTCGGTATTAATTCAAAACTGCAATTCACGGCTTAGAACTTTGCTGCATATTAGTAGGCAAGGGTTTATAATGTGGACTGCTGTTAAGGGGGAATAATATGTACAATACAGTGTTACAATTAATTGAACAAAGAAATTTAAAAGCAATTAAAATTATATTTGAGAACATGAACGAAGCGGATATTGCAGATCTTCTTCAGCAGTTTCATGACGAAACTGATGTAGATCAAAAGGATTTACCGCTTCTTTTCAGACTTTTGCCTAAGGATGTTGCGGCAGATGTTTTTGCTTATATGGACAGTGATATGCAGGAAATGCTTATCAATTCCTTCACTGACCGTGAGCTTCAGCAGGTAATTGATGATTTGTTTATTGATGATACGGTTGATATTATTGAAGAGATGCCTGCAAATGTTGTTTCCCGTATTCTTAAGAATGCGGATATGGAAACAAGAAAACAGATAAATCAAATTTTAAAATATCCTAAGGACAGCGCCGGTTCAATAATGACAACGGAGTATGTTTACCTTAACAAGGATATGACAGTAAATGAAGCATTGAAGAAAATTCGTCAGCTTGGAATGGTAAAAGAAACAGTTTATACTCTTTATGTAACCGAAAACCGAAAGCTGATAGGTGTTCTTTCTGTACTGGATATACTCACATCCGACGATGATGATGTTATTGAAGACATTATGGACACTAATGTCATTACTGTAGATACTCATGAAGACAGAGAGCTTGTGGCGGCGCAGTTCTCAAAATACGACTTTCTTGCTCTTCCTGTAGTAGACAAAGAAAACCGTATTGTGGGAATTGTTACGTTTGACGACGCTATGGACGTTATGCAGGAGGAAAACACAGAGGACTTCTCTCGTATGGCAGCTATGGCTCCTATTGAAGACCCGTATTTTAAGACTTCTGTTTTTGCACATGCAAGAAACAGAATACTCTGGCTATTGGTGCTGATGCTTTCGGCGACAATAACAGGTTCAATTATCACAAGATATGAAGCGGCCTTTGCGGCTGTGCCTTTGTTGGTATCGTTTATTCCCATGCTTACGGGAACCGGCGGTAACTGCGGTTCACAAACTTCAACTATGATAATTCGTGGAATGTCCCTTGGTGAAATCAGATTAAAAGATTTCTTTAAGGTTGTATTTAAAGAATTCAGGATATCCTTAATTGTCAGCATAATACTTGCGGTAGTTAACGGAATAAGAATTTATGTTACTTACACATATTTTTACACTGATATCTCTGCTGAACCGATTAAGCTTTCAATAACGGTAAGTCTTGCGATAATTGCAACGGTTATAATGTCAAAGCTGATTGGCTGCATGCTTCCGATGCTTGCAAAAAGGCTTCATCTTGACCCTGCCATAATGGCGGCACCTCTTATTACTACCATTGTCGACACTTGCTCCACATTAGTATTCTTTAATATTGCAATGCAGATGTTTAATCTATAGATAACCACTAAATAAAATATTATATAAAGCCCTTGTTTATATGCAAGGGCTTATTTGTTGATGTTTATTTTTTATATGCTTTTCAGCTTTACTTAATAGCAAATATTGTGGATTAATAATAATTTTTTAATGTTTATCGATAAAAAACAACAAAGTAACTGCAATTAGATTTTCTACTCTTGCTGCAATATGTGAAGTTCTCGAGTGCGAAGCAGGGGATATTTTAGAATTTCAGAAGGATGATTAATATTTGAAGGAGCTGCTTCATATTTGCGGAGCAGTTCCTTTAGCATAGTTATTATAGTTATTTCAAGGCTTTTCTTTAAACTTATCATGCAGTGTTTCGAGAGCTTTTTTCTCAATTCGGGAAACATACGACCTTGAAATGTTTAACTTTGCAGCGATTTCACGCTGTGTCATAGGAGCATTTCCTGAAAGTCCATATCGCATGATAATAATCTCTGTTTCTCTTGGCGATAGGTACTTATCTATAAATTTATATAACTGCTCAGCTTTTATAATTAGTTCGATTTTATCCACAACAGATTCATCGTCTGGAATAATGTCGATCAAAGTAAGCTGGTTACCGTTACGGTCGGTTTCAATGGGTTCGTCAAAGTGTAACTCGCCTGCTGTCTTTTTCAGACTTCTGAAGTGCATGAGAATCTCATTTTCTACACATCTGCTGCCATATGTGGCAAAACGACAGCCCTTTGTGTAATCAAAAGTCGATACTGCTTTGATAAGACCAATGGTACCAATGGAAATCAAGTCGTCTTGATCCTGTGATGAGGAGTAGTATTTTTTTATAATGTGAGCCACAAGACGTAAATTGTGTTCAATTAACTTATCTCGTGCTTTAGAATCGCCTTCAGCCATTTTTACAAAACATTCATGTTCTTCTTTTGCTGATAATGGTTTAGGAAAAACGTTTTGGTTTTCAAAGTGCAGAGCAAAAAATAAAAAGTGCTGAGATATGAAGTTTAACAAAAGTGTAAGCATAAAAAACCTCCCGAAAAGCAGATTAATAAAAATATATTAATTAATCCTATGCACTTTTCGGGATTGTCTATGCAAGTACTTTGCTGTCTTTTTTATTTGTCACCCATCCAAACGTGAACGGAAAAATTACATTTGCAAATAGGGCAGCAGGTTGTGTGCTTTCCTCTTTTTCTGGGAAGTCTTAAAGTCTTGCCGCAGTTAGGACAGCGTTTAAAACAGTAGATTTTGTTCTGCTGCATTCTTGAAGTGATATTGGAAAAGGCTCTGCGAATACCTGCGGTTAAATTCTGATACTTCATATTTTCCGCACTTCTTTTTGCAATGTTGCGGGATAAAAGCCTGAAAATGCCATAGAAGAAAATCACAAGTCCAATGAAATAAAGAATTGATGAATGAACAAAAAGATTTATAAAAGCTATCAGTACATAAATTATTGTCAGTCCAAACAGCATTGAATCAGGCCCATATCTGCCTTGCATAAATTGTTGTAAGCGATATCTAAAATTCATTTAATATCAGATTCCTTTCTTGACTTTTTAGAATAAAACAGGGGTATGCCTGTTTATGCATACCCCTTTATGTTTTTCAAAACTTAATTACTCCTCACCGTTTTGTATATTATAAATCTTTTCTACGGTGTATCTGTCTATAGCTTTGTCATTTACGTCAAATGTAATCTTGCTAACCCAGTCATCTAAATTTTTCTGATAATCATCAGACTTCATCTGATAAAGAATATTGCTGTGATTTTCTTCGTCAGCAGCGTATTCTGCGCTTCGCTCAGTAACGTCGCCTTTAATCAAAATGTAATAGTAGCTGTCGTCTTCAAAAGTAGATGCCTTTCCAACTTCAAGACCATTGATTTCAGTAAGAATCTTGCCGTAAGTGGTTTCAAGATCATCTTCTTCAAGTGCGCCGTAGTTTGTCATTGATTCATTTGGATATGGATCTTCAGCTTCAGAGCTGTCATCTTCCGCACTTTCATCATCGACAACAGATGATGTATTATCTGCGCTTACGTCTTCAGCAGATTCATCCTCACCCTCAGCTTCAAAGCTTGATAGTTTGTCTTCTGTCATACTGCTTTCAGCATCAGCAGCAGAATCTTCAGCTTCGGATGATTCTGTTGTATCTGTGTCAACTGTACTATCAATAGCAGATTCAGCAGCCTTTTCTTCCTGATATTCCTTATATGCGTCAATTACAGTGTCAAATTCCTCAAAATTCAAACCGTCAGCCATTTTGAAGTATTTATCTCTCAAGTCCTTGTTTTCCTTGTCAGCATCTTCATCTTGAGCGTTCTTTGCAAAGGACATTACTTTATATCTTAGATAGTTGTCATTTACATAACTCACAAGATCGTCACTTGAAACTTCTTCAATTCCGCCTTCAGCATAGTAATATTCAAAAATAGCTGTGCGTTTTGCTGAATTAAGATATACTTCCTTAAAGGATTCTCTGCTTATACCCTGTTCCTCAAAATCATCGCCTGACTGTTCCCAGGCATCTGATACAGTTGAATTAATTTCTTTAATTCTTTCATCATCAAGAGTAAGCTTAAGCTCGTCAAACTTATTGTTGATAGCAACATGCTCCTTTGTGTGATTCAAAGCAACTTCAGACACATAGTCAGTAAAGTTTTTGCCGTCAATTTTCTGATTGAGAAAATCAGTGGTAACACCGGTCTGATATAAAGTATTAATTTGAGTTGACATTTCATTGTAAATATAATCAATGTAAACTCCGGCTTTGATTTCTTCGTTATCTGCTTTGAGTACATAGCTCGTATCAGCACATCCTGTGACGCAGGCAGCAATTGTTACGGCAGTGAAAAAAGCCGCAGTTTTCTTTAATATTGCCATTAACTTAACATTCCTTTCCGAATTTAGTTTCAAGGATATTTTCATCCTAAAACTCAATGCATTTTTTATGTTCTATAATTAATATATTATACAACTTTTTTATGTTTAAGTCAAGAGATTTTGCCGAAATTGCTAATATTTAATGTTGTAAAGACTTTTATTTAATATATATATCTTATTATACGGCTGATACTCGATTTCGTTGATTTTTTTAAGCTTATGTGATATACTAATTATTAATGTAATATAAAAAATAACTAACACTCCTTATTGAAAATTGAAAGAAAGGATGATCAATATGAGCGAAGAAAGAATTCCTGAAAGAAGTGAACAAAACCCAGAATATACTTGGGCGATCGAGGATATATATGCTGATGACAGTCTTTGGAAAGCTGATCTTGAAAAACTGAAAAAAATGCCTGAAAGGATAATAGCCTTTAAAGGTAAACTGGGTGAAAGAGGAAAGACTCTGTTTGAATTTCTTACACTATCTGATGAAATATCTGTGCTTTGTGACAGCCTTGGAAATTATGCTCAAAGAAAAAGTGATGAAGATACTGCAAATTCTACCTATCAGGCAATGACAGGGCAGCTTACTAATGTTTATGTTGCGATTAATTCTGCTTTGAGTTTTGAAACGCCGGAATTAGTTGCAATTTCTGATGAAAAGTTAGAAATGTTTTATTCTGAAACTCCGGAGCTTGAGCTTTATAGAAAGCATTTGGACAAAATAAGAAAACAAAAGGAGCATATTCTTTCTGATTCTGAAGAAAGAATTCTTGCTCTTTCGGGTGAAATGGCTCAGTCGCCTGAAAATGTATATTCAATGTTTTCTGATGCAGATTTGAAGTTCCCTGATGCAACAGATAAAAACGGTGTTAAGCATCAGGTTACCCATGGAAGCTATATTCCGCTTGTTCAGTCAAAGGACAGAATATTGAGAAAATCAGCCTTTGAATCAATGTATCATACCTATGATAATTTTAAAAATACCTGCGCAGCAACCTTGTCCGCACAGATTAAAACCTTAAATTTTTATGCTAAAGCAAGAAAATATAACTCAACTCTTGAAGCGTCTTTGTCAGGTACAGATGTTCCGGTGGAGGTTTATCATAATCTTATTAACGCCGTGCACGAGAATATGCACTATATGTACGATTATGTAAAGCTGAGAAAGAAAATTATGGGGCTGGATGAGCTTCATATGTATGACCTCTATACTCCCGTTGTGTCTGATATTGATATGAAGATAACCTTTGAGCAGGCAAAAGAAACCGTGCTTAAAGCGCTTGAGCCTATGGGCGAAGAGTATCTTGAAATTTTAAGAGAAGGCTTTGAAAATCGTTGGATAGACGTGTATGAAAATCAGGGAAAAACAAGCGGAGCATATTCAGCAGGAGCAAGAGTTCACCCATATGTGCTTTTAAATCATAAGGATACCCTTAATTGTATGTTTACTCTGGCTCATGAAATGGGTCATGCAATCCATTCATATCTGTCAAATAAAAATCAACCAGTGGTATATTCTGATTATGTTATTTTTGTAGCAGAGGTTGCGTCAACCTGCAACGAAGCATTGCTTATGCAGTATCTGCTTAAAAATACCGATAATAAGCAGGAAAAAGCATACCTTATCAACTATTTCCTCGAACAGTTCAGAACAACCCTATATCGTCAAACCATGTTTGCTGAGTTTGAGTTGAAAATTAATGAGCAGGTAGAGAACGGAGAAACTTTAACCGCCGATAGCTTGAACTCACTTTATCGCAGCTTGAATGAACTATATTTCGGTAAAGATATTGTAATTGATAGTGAAATTGATTTGGAGTGGGCAAGAATACCGCATTTTTATTACGATTATTATGTATATCAATATGCTACAGGATATTCTGCTGCTATTGCACTTTCACAGAGGATTTTGACAGAAGGGGAGCCTGCGGTAAAGGATTATCTCAACTTCCTTAGCGGAGGCTGTTCAAAGGACCCAATATCTCTGTTAAAAGGTGCAGGGGTTAATATGACTACATCAAAGCCTGTTTCCGATGCACTTAAGCTTTTTGGCGAACTTATTAATGAAATGGAACAGTTAGTTAAATAATAAACAGCTTATGTCACTTATTTAAAGACAACAAAAAAGCGGTAACCCTTTACGGGTTACCGCTTTAAGTTTTGCAGAAAAGCAATT
>CAMWVM010000077.1 GCA_947177715.1 uncultured Ruminococcus sp. | reverse complement strand
GCCCCTCACTCCTAAAAGTGAGAGGGCTGAAATTTTAAACATTATGCCGGAGTAATAAGTTCGATTTTAACTAAAGATTTAATACCCCAATCCTGAAAAACAAACCAGTCAAAATTATCACCGATACCTATATATTCAACTAAATCATTATAATTGAACGTATAGACACTTTCTCTACCTATGCCTTTTGATAATAGTCCATGTTCGTTTTGCACCCATTCCCATGGATTTTTTATTTGACCTGATATTCCCAGCACTTCATAAGATGCATCTTTTTTTAGTGGAGTGTAAGTTATGCGAACTTTTGAACCGCTAATATATTTACCAAGTTCAGCAGGTGTAAAATTGGCATTTCTAATTATTCCATTTAATAAAACAGTTGTCTTTTCATTTTTAACAGGAGTTATAAGTTCAACTTTTAGTTTTGTTGCTGGATCTGTACCATAATCTTTGAAAACAAAGCAAGCGAAATCGTCACCTATACCAAAATATTTAACAAACTCATTATAAGTAAACGTATAAACACTTTCTAAACCTTTTCCTTTTCCATATAAAAAGTTTTTATGATCTATCCAATCAAAATCGCCTTTCGTTTTTCCTGCTACCCCTGACGCTATTGCTTTGTTACTAACGTTACCAGTAAGAGTTACTCGTATTTTTGCTCCGTCAATATTTTTTCCAAGCTCGTAAGGTGAGATTTGTGCATTCTCATTTTTTATATTGCCATTGAATACTTCTGTTACGTTTTCCTGAACATCCGGTGTTATTAGTTCAATCTTTATGTTTGTATTTTTCTTTAGTCCCCAATCTCTAAATATTATAGAACGCAAATCATATTTATCAAGCTCAGCATATTTAACTAGGTCATCATATGATATTTCCACTACAGACTCTACACCATATCCATCTGAAGGAAGTGATATATGATCCTCAGACTCCAACCATGTCCATCCGAATTGAGATCTTGCTACAATACCTACAGCAGGTTCGCCTTTTGGGCTGTCTGATACATAGGTAATTCGTAATTTTGAACCTTCTATTGATTTTCCAAGCTCATATACATTTATCTCGGGTAATTTACATGGACCATCATAAACAACTGCATATTCACTTGATTTTTCTGTCATATCTGTTTTGGCAGTAATGTAACCACCATCAACTTTTAAAACAGGTGGATTTCCATTTGATGCTGCAACATAACTCATAATTTTTATTTTTTCACCAGTGTTTATAGTTTTTACCTTTGTTTTCAATTCAGTATCGCTATAAACATCAATATTTTGCAAAGCTTTAACTTCATAAGGATTGCTCTTGTAATGCTGAACAGCGTCAGTCATTACATATCCCCAACCGTTGCTTACATTTGATTGCTCGAACAAATCGTAAGATATATAGCCGTAACCATATTTGTTATTATAATAGCTGCCTTTAACGCCCCAACTACTGTCGCCCCAGGAATTAATGAGTTTAAACGCTTGTTTGCTGTCATCATATCCAATTAAACAAATTGCGTGTGTACCTCTTCTATTACCTTCTATATTGTCATATATTGGGTTATTTGCGTCAAGATTATCAAAATCACTATAGACAGGTATTGAAATTATTACAGGATTTCCATCAGCAAGTTCTTCCTTTACTGCTTCTGTGCCTTTTATAGTGTAATATGCTAAACCTTTAAAATTAGATGCTCTCTCATATTGATATGTATTTGGCTGTGTCAAATAATCGTTTTGATTATATGGCATATCATATAGAGAACAAATGCCTTTTTCTTTTATCGTTCTCATTGCAATTGTAATGTTTGAACCTTTATCCACTCCGTGGTTAATTTGGTTATATAAATATGCCGGACTGAATTCGGTTTTTGTGCTCCATCCATTTATAGCCCATGAATGTTCTTGATTTTCTTGACATGACTTTGCAGCATAAGCGACTGCCCATGCTGTACAGCTTCCCTGTGAACCTTGATTTCCAGGGGAAGGCAGTTTTGACTCCAAGTCTACAGAATCAGGCAAATTATCATTAGCAGCTCTCGGCAAATCCTTATCAATTTGCAAAGACTCTAATACGCTTTCGCTGTCCGGAATGCACCCCATTGCATACTGCTGTACATCATCTTCAGCATTAACTTGATATGAATTACTGAATCCAATTAAGCATACTGCAAATAAAGCAAGCAACGATGATAGCATTACTTTTTTCTTGTTTCTACTTTTTAATTTCATTTTATATTCCTCCTTAAAAACTTTATAATATATAATAATATCACATATTATTCTGTGAAATTTTCGACAAAAGTTTGTATACTTATCCAAATTGTCAAATAATTATTTATTAATTTTAACTAAAATCATAATAACAAAAAAAGCCAGGGACTTTAATTGTCCTTGACCTTTATAGTATAATATGAAAGCAGTGACCTACTTTGATACAAAATGCATACCCCTCCGACATTTCGTTAAAAAGTGTAGGAATAATTAAAAGGTGAACATTCTTAAAAATTCAGTTTACTTAGTACTTTAAGTCCTCAATAAACTTGAATATGATTTTATATCTGCTTCATGATAAGATTTATATTTTCTTCAATGGGTTTTGTTCCGTCAATTCTTATGATAGGACAGTTTAAACATTGTACCCATTCTTCAACAGTATTCTCTGCTCTGGCTTTAACAAAATCAAAGAACCATTGTTCCTGCTCATATAAATCTCCACCTGGCAACATTCTATTACCGAATTTCTGAAAGGAACGACTTTTAACCCGTTGTAACCGGATATCCCTTGGAACCTCAACCAGTACAACATACTGAAAAAAAGGACAATTAGCTTCTCCATAATCCCCTTTTACCGAAGTAAAAACAAAGTTTTCATGTGCTTTAATCTCACTGAAAAGGAGCTTTTCAACCTCTTCACGAGTGCGTTGAGATGCATAGGGATAATTAGGGTCGGTCTTGGGGAAATATAGGTCTTCATTATCTATAAAATGAAAATGCAGTTTCTCCGCAAGGGCTTTTCCCAGCGTACTCTTTCCGGCACCATTTAAGCCACATATAATGATTCCCGTTCCCATAAATTCCTCCTTACAAATATCGATTTTTGAATTTAGTTCTCCATTTAAAAATTCTGTAACAGAAATTTTTTATAAAAAAACTGAACACCAACCGTGATACGCATGGTATCAAAATTGGTGTTAAGTTATGGTCGGGGCGACAGGACTTGAACCTGCGGCATCTTGGTCCCAAACCAAGCACTCTACCAAACTGAGTTACGCCCCGATCTATATAAAGTCAAATCTCAGAGAACTAAAATTCAATTAAATTTGACAGCTTAATTATTATACACTTTTTTAGACAAGTTGTCAATACAATTACTAAACTTCTGCATTTTGCACAAATCTATATATGTTCAAGTTAAAATATATAGATGTTTTGCTTAACTTTTTATTATTAAATAAAACATATTAATTCTAATAATCATATATATTTAAGATAAAAAATATCTACTTATTTTCTTGAATTTTGTTGCATTTTATTTTAAAATGTGTTATTATATTATTAATATAAATTTGGGAGGATTATTGCATGAGAACAAGAATTTGTCCATACTGCCATGAAGAAATTTCAGATGAGGCAATATTGTGTAAATATTGTCACAATCTTTTAATTGATGACAGAAATGATAATACACGAACTGTTATTTTTGATAAAATTAAACCTAATGAGAACAAAGCTTCCGATGATAATTATCAACCAGATAACTACTCCAACGATCAATTTGACGATGACGATAGCATAGAATATGATGACTATAGCGATGCAAATGATAATTACAACGACGGAAATTACAACGATAATTATGATGATTATGACGGATATGAAAACGATGATTACGAGGAATATGAAGATGAGGACGGCTATAACGATCAAGATTATTATGATGATGAAATAGCTGACCCTAATTCCTTAAAAAGAAAAAATATTATGATTGCCGCCGTAATTGCTTTAGGTGTTATTATCATAATCGTAATTGCTTTCATTGTCGGAAATAAGCTTTTCGGTTCAAAATCAGATGATGAATCATCTGCTATTCATGTTAACGCTAATATTACTTCCTCAAGTTTATCCGCAGCTTCTGAACAAGATTCAAATAATAATGTTACAGATTCTCAAAATCCAGTTGGGACAGACAATTCTGATGATGTGAATAACAATACAAATGAGTCCGTTGTAATTGATGAATCCATTGACGATGTTTCTTCTGCAAATGTCGAAGAAAATTCTTCTGTTATAATCTCTGACAATTCAACTGTTTCATCTGAAGTTGACTCTTCAGAATTAAGTGTTGATTCAACAAGCTCGTCACAGTCAAGCGGTGAGGATGCTAATATTGTTTCTGCAATAACATCTGAAATTTCTAAGCTTGGAACAGTTCAAAGCTATCAATACAGAGAAGATGATTCAACATACAGCTACTATTACTTCTTCACTACTGATGGAAATGGCTATAGTATAGCTTATAACAAACTTGACGGTACAATGATTATAAAATAAATATCTTAAATACTATATGCTTAAAACCGCACTCATACAAGGGTGCGGTTTTTATAATGCATGATTAGATAAAATTTGTGCTTTATTAAAGAACATTAATCTTAGTTATTATAAACAAAATTGCTGTTTCATTCACAGAGATTTTATATTTGCAATAAGTAATAAAACATGGTATAATAATTATTTGGAAAGATAAAGAATCAGGAAATAAATTGGAGGAATTTAAATGATAAGAGAAGATTTGAGAAACGTTGCTATTATCGCTCACGTTGACCACGGAAAAACAACTCTTGTTGACGAAATGCTAAAACAGAGCGGCACCTTCCGTGATAATCAAGCTGTTGATGAAAGAGTTATGGACAGCAATGATATCGAACGAGAGAGAGGAATAACTATTCTTGCCAAAAACACATCTATTCATTATAAAGATGTTAAAATAAATGTAATCGACACACCAGGACACGCAGACTTTGGCGGCGAGGTTGAGCGTGTACTTAAAATGGTAAATGGCGTAATTTTGCTTGTTGATGCTGCCGAAGGACCTATGCCGCAGACAAGATTTGTACTCCAGAAGGCTTTGGAGCTTGGTCACAAAATTATCGTTGTAATTAACAAAATTGATCGTCCTGACGCTCGCCTTAACGAGGTAGGAGATGAGGTTCTTGAGCTTCTCATGGATCTTGATGCAACGGATGAACAGCTTGACAGCCCTATACTTTATTGCTCCGGACGAGATGGCACAGCTTCATATAATCCAAATGCTCAAGGAGAAAACCTTATTCCTTTGCTTGATGAAATCCTTTCTTACATTCCAGCGCCTGAAGTTGATACCGAAGGAACTATGCAATTCTTGGTGTCAGCTATCGACTATAACGAATATGTAGGCAGAATAGCTGTTGGACGCATTGAACGTGGTGTTATGAAAGTTAATCAGGAAGTAACTGTCGGTGATTATCATAGTACTAAGAAAGAATATAGAGGCAAGATTGTTTCAATGTATCAGATTGAGGGGCTTAACAGAGTCCCATGCGAAACTGCAACAGCAGGAGATATTGTTTGTTTAAGCGGTATTGAGAACATCACAATAGGCGACACAATTTGTACTTTTGGTTCTTTTGAAGCGTTGCCTTTTGTAAAGATTTCTGAACCAACCGTTGAAATGACGTTTTCTGTAAACGATTCACCATTTGCAGGAAGAGAGGGCAAGTTTGTTACCTCTCGTCAACTTAGAGAAAGACTTTTCAAAGAACTTCTTAAGGACGTTTCATTGAGAGTATCTGAAACTGATTCTACCGATTCATTTAAAGTTGCCGGACGTGGCGAAATGCATCTGTCAATTCTCATTGAAAACATGAGAAGAGAGGGCTATGAGCTTTCAGTTTCAACACCTCATGTTCTTTACAAAGAAATAGACGGCAAATTAAACGAGCCTATTGAAAGACTAGTTATTGATGTTCCTGAAAACTGTGTTGGTTCTGTAATGGAAAAGCTGGGTTCAAGAAAAGGAGAACTCACACAGATGACCCCGGTCGGCAGCCGTATGAGAATTGAATTCCTTATCCCTGCAAGAGGTTTATTTGGATATAGAAGCGAATTTCTAACCGACACCAAGGGAGAAGGTATCTTAAGCTCAGTATTCCACAGCTATCAGCCATATAAGGGCGAAATTCCAAGAAGAAATACAGGTTCACTTGTAGCATTTGAAACAGGTGAAGCAGTAACATACGGTCTTTTTAATGCACAAGAAAGAGGCGAACTTTTTATTACTGCTGGCACACCTGTATATGAGGGTATGATCGTGGGAGCATCTCCTAAAGCGGAAGATTTAGTTGTAAACGTATGTAAGAAAAAGCATCTTACAAACACACGTGCAAGCGGAAGTGATGACGCACTTAGACTTATTACACCGAGAAATCTAAGCCTTGAAGATTCTCTTGAGTTTCTTGCGGATGATGAACTTCTGGAAGTTACGCCTAAAAATATACGCATTAGAAAACGCACACTAAGCAATCAGATGAGAGCAAAAGAAAGAGCTAAAGCTCAATAAGATGCAAATATAAACAGCAGGATTAAACAATAATCCTGCTGTTTTTTCGTATGACACAAAAAAAGCAGACGTTTTACCGTCTGCCTTCTAATTTTAATTATGAATTAGCTTTCTTAGCTTCGATATCAGCAAGTGCATCTTTTCTTGAAAGATTGATTCTTCCCTGCTGGTCAATTTCCATTACTTTGACTACTATTTCATCACCTATGGATACAACGTCCTCAACCTTTTCAACTCTTGACTTATCAAGCTTTGAAATATGAACAAGTCCGTCTTTTCCTGGAGCAATTTCTACAAATGCACCAAAGTTCATGATTCTAACTACTTTACCTTTATAGATAGCACCAACCTCAGGATCGTTTGCTATTGTGTTGATAATTGAAACAGCCTGTTCAGCCTTTGCTTTATCAAGACCGGAAACAAATACATTTCCATCTTCTGAAATATCAATCTTAACGTCACACTCAGCTGAAATCTTCTGAATTACCTTTCCGCCAGAACCGATAACTTCACGAATCTTATCAACAGGTACTTTAGTTGTAAACATTTTAGGTGCCCACTGATTTACGCTGTCACGAGGTTCAGAAATAGCTTTTAGCATGATTTCATCAAGGATATAAAGACGAGCTTTATGTGTTTTCTCAAATGCTTCCTTAATAATTTCAGGTGTAAGTCCATCAACCTTAATATCCACCTGAATAGCTGTGATACCC
>CAMWVM010000076.1 GCA_947177715.1 uncultured Ruminococcus sp. | reverse complement strand
ACGGAGAGAGATTACATGTTTAAATATGAACTAAAAAATGATAAGTACAATATTTTAATACCATCATTAACACTTGGAACTGCAAACTTTGAAAGACTTGACAATGAAGAAAACTACATGTCTTTCCTTGATAAGTATGTTGAACTTGGCGGAAATTGTATTGATACTGCGAGAACTTACTGTTCTTGGCTTGAAGATGGAGAAAATGTTAGTGAGAATGTTATTGGAAATTGGATGGAAAAACGAAATAACAGAAACAAGATTATTATATCCACTAAAGGCGGTCATCCAAACCATGAAGATATGACAATTTCAAGACTTTCATCTTCTGATTTAAATCATGATCTTCAGAATAGTTTGTCATGTCTAAAGACAGATTATATTGATATTTATTTTCTTCACAGAGATGATGAGAATATTCCTGTGTCAGAAATCATGCCTATTCTGAACGAATTTGTAGAAAGTGGAAAAGTTCACTTTATAGGAGCTTCAAACTGGACTACTAAGAGGATTCAAGAAGCAAATGAATATGCAGAAAAACATAATCTTGAACCGTTCAGAATAAGTCAGATAAACTACAGTCTTGCACATTCAAGTGTCAACACATTTGGTGACCCTACTTTAGTTTGTATGGATACGATTGAACACAAGTGGTATACTAAACATCAATTTCCTGTAATGGCTTTTTCACCGCAAGCAAAAGGTTTTTTTGCTAAACTTGCAAAAGGAGATGCCGCTAAAAATCTTCCCGAGGGGCAATTTACAAGTACAGCTAATCTTGCAAAGCTCGCTAAAGTCAAAGAATTAAGCAGAAAAACTGGTCAGAGTCCAGCAGTTATACCGTTGGGATACCTTTCAAGCCAGCCGTTTTTTGTATCCTCAGTATTTGCTGTTTCAAAGCTATGGCAGCTTGAAGAAAATATGGCAGCACAGGATTTGCAATATGACAAAAAAACCATAGCATTTCTTGAAAACATGATATAGAAACAATAAAAGCATCGGAGGTGATTTCTCACTTATCCGATGCTTATTTCTTATGGTATAAGTCTGTTTATATCTCTTGGGAACATAGAGGTTTCACGAATATTAGTGATTTTAAGAATCTTCATAAGAAGTCTTTCAAGTCCAATTCCCAAACCTCCGTGAGGCGGCAAACCATATTTATGTGCTTCAAGATAGCTTTCAAAATCGGCAGGATCAAGACCTTGTTTTTTCATTTTTTCTACCTGCTCATTATAGTCATGGATTCGCTGACCGCCAGAAGTTATTTCAAGTCCTCTGAAAAGCAAGTCAAATTTATATGCTTCTCTTGGATCTTCTTTGGAATTCATAGCATAGAATGGTGGTTTTGATGATGGAAAATGAGTTACAAAAATAAATTCACTTCCATACTTTTCTTTGGCATACTCACAAAGATTAACTTCGTCCTCAGGATCAAGGTCAAACTTCTTACCATTACCCTCGCCGCCCCTGAGTAATTCTATTGCATCACAGAATTTAATTGATGGAATTTCAGTAATTTCCGGTATATCTGCATTGAGAATTCTTATTTCATTTTTATAGTTTTCTTTAAGATATGACATAATGTATTTAAGCATTGCTGTTTCCATAGCCATTACATCATACATGCTATCAATATATCCCATTTCAAAATCAAGACCGATATATTCATTGATATGACGAGAAGTAGCATGCTTTTCTGCACGGTAAACAGGTGCAATTTCATATACTCTGTCAAAAAATGCAACTGCTGCTTGCTTATAGAACTGAGGGGACTGATTAAGAAAAGCAGATTTTTGGAAATAATCTAATCTAAATATATTAGCTCCACCCTCTGCTCCTTGTGCAACGATTTTAGGAGTATGAATTTCAGTGAAATTATTCTTTCTCATAAATTCATGCATACCATGCACGATACCTTCCTGAAGCTTAAAGACAGCTTTTTCATAAGGATTTCTTAAAGCTACAGTACGGTTATCAAGGTTGACATCTATAGTACAATTCAATTTACCCTGTGAAATTTTGAGCGGGTACTCTGAAGCTGGTTTAGAAATAAGTTTAATTGATGTTAAAGCAATTTCTATTCCGTTAAAATCTTTAGAATTCTCTTTAACTACACCTTTAAGCCATACATAATAGCCTTCACGAAGACCGTCAATACTGTCGGAACAATTATCCGGACTATACACAGTTTGAATTACATTAAAAGCTGTTCTAACAAGAATAAAGGAGATATTACCCATTTTCTTTACTCTATGAACGCAAGCACTGAACTCAATTTCATTATTTATGCTGTTAAGTGCATCTTCCAAAGAAAACTCAGATTTTAATGTATCTGTACCTACCATCAAAAGCTTGCCGTCAGACTCAGGAACATATGAATTTTCATTTTCATATGGAGTTAATTTTGAAATACTTTCATTATTTGCTGTTAAGTTATCTTCAACGACTTCTGATTTTATTTCAGATATAAGTTTATTAAGCTTTCCTTCTAAAGCATCTTTAATAACTTTAGGTGTTGCTACACCCTTCAATTCTTTAGTACACTGTCCCATCAGGTATCCAAAAACTTTAGTTTCACCGTTTTTATATTGTTCAATCTGAGCAGAATTAGAACTCAAAACTTTGTCAATAACTTCATTAACTTTATTAGTGTCAACAGTAATCAGCATTCCATTGCTCTTTGCTATATCCTCAGGTTTTCCGCCTTTTTCAACCATTTCTCTAAAAATTGCCTTTGCATCGTTCTTTGAAACCTTTTCACTGTCAGACATTTCAACCAATTTTGCAAAATCCTCAGCAGAAAAACTTATATTTTCAGGATCAATTTCGCCTAAATTTACTCTTCTCATAAATTCAGTAAGAATAAATGAGCAAATGCTTTTGGGATTATTATATACAGAAACTGCTTCATTGAAAAAGTCTGAAATGATTCTTGAATTTACAAGTATCTTAGCATCGGTATTAGATAGTTTTAATTCCTCAACATATCGCTTAATTCTGCTATTTGGAAGTTCAGGCAGTTTAGCCTTTATTTCATCAAGCTGCTCGTCAGTAAGATTAACCTGTAAAATATCAGGCTCCGGGAAATATCGATAATCCTGAGCATTTTCTTTGGAACGCATTGAAGTAGTTTTATCCCTGTTTGCATTATAACGTCTTGTTTCCTGAACTACTTTTTTGCCGGCATCTAAAAGCAATGCCTGACGTCTTTCCTCATATTTTATAGCTCTTCCTACTGATTTGATTGAGTTTATATTCTTGATTTCCGCACGAGTACCAAACTCTTTGGCATCAGGTTTCATCAAAGAAATATTCACGTCACATCTTAATGAACCTTGTTCCATTTTACAGTCACACACTCCCGCATATTGCAGTAAAAGTGAAATCTGTTCAACAAAAGCCATAGCTTCTTCAGCAGAAGACATATCAGGTTCAGTAACTATCTCTATAAGAGGAATACCGCAACGGTTATAGTCTGCCATTGAAACACCATTAAAGTCATCATGAACGAGCTTTCCAGCGTCTTCTTCAAGATGAATATGATTAATTCGGATGTTTTTCTTCACACCATTAACTTCAATAGGTATAGAACCCGGTCCAACTATAGGATAATATAGCTGAGAAATCTGATATGCTTTTGGAAGGTCCGGATAGAAATAATTTTTTCTATCAAATACTGAAAACTTATTTATATCGCAATTAAGCGCAAATCCTGCCTTTACAGCATATTCAATAGCTGTTTGGTTGATAACCGGCAATGTTCCCGGCAGTGCTGTACAAACTGGGCAACATCTTGTGTTCGGATCACCGCCGAATTCTGCATTACATGTACAGAATACTTTTGAATGAGTCAACAGTTCTGCATGGATTTCAAGACCTATGACGGTTTTATATTTTTCCATTTGTCTTTACCTCCCTTAAAGCTTTGGTGCAACAGGTGTAAAACCCTGTTCATAAGCATCTGCAACCTGAATAATTGTTGCTTCATCAAACTTCTTACCAATTATCGACATACCAATCGGCATACCGTTTTTATCATAACCGCACGGTGTAGAAAGCGCTGGCAGACCTGCAATATTTACAGTTACAGTACAAATATCAGCCTGATACATCTTAACAGGATCAGACATGTCATTCGGACGATATGCGACCGTTGGTGTAGTTGGAGTCAACACCACATCGCACTTTTCAAATATTGCGTTATATTCCTGTCTGATAAGCTGTCTTAACGCAAGAGCTTTTCTATAATAAGCGTCATAGTAACCACTTGAGAGAGCATAGTTACCAAGAAGAATTCTTCTCTTTACTTCATCGCCAAATCCCTCAGAGCGTGACTTAATAATAAGCTCTTCATAACTGTCAGCTTTATCTGTTCTAAGACCGTATTTAATTCCGTCATACCTTGCAAGATTAGAAGTAGCTTCAGCACAGGCAAGAAGATAATATGCCGGAACAGCATACTTCAAAGATGGCATTTTACATTCAACAATTTCTGCTCCCATAGCCTTATATTCATCAACAGCTTTAAGTACAGAAGATTTAATTTCATCATCTATGCCATCAGCAAAAAATTCAGCAGGAAGTGCAATTCTCATACCTTTTATTGATTTACCAACTTTTGAAGTGAAATCGGGAACAACTTCATGAGAACTTGTCCCGTCGTGAGGATCATATCCACAGATTGAGTTAAGCACTATTCCACAGTCATGGCTATCCTTGGCAATGGGTCCTATCTGGTCAAGGGATGATGCAAAGGCTACAAGTCCATATCTTGACACACGGCTATAAGTAGGTTTAATACCTGTAACACCGCAAAAAGCAGAAGGTTGTCTAATTGATCCACCTGTATCAGAGCCTAAAGCGGCAGGACACATTTCAGCTGCAACTGCAGCTGCTGATCCTCCAGAAGAACCTCCTGGAACACATTCTGTATTGTATGGATTCTTAGTTTTTGCAAATGCTGAAGTTTGAGTTGAACCGCCCATAGCAAATTCATCCATTGATGTTTTGCCCAGCATTACAATATTTTCAGAATTAAGCTTTTCCATAACAGTTGCGTTATAAGGCGGGATGAAATTCTCTAAGATTTTAGAAGCACAAGTTGTTTTAACTCCCTCAGTACAAATATTATCTTTAATTGCCAAAGGAATACCTGTAAGGGATTTTGCTTCTCCCTTATTTATAACATTTTGAGCTTCTTCAGCCTGTTTCATTGCAAGGTCATCTGTAACTGTAATATAGCACTCCAGCTTATCATTCAAATTATTAATATTTGAAAGATATTCATTTGTAAGTTCTTTTACAGATATATCTTTATTATCGAGAGCTTTACGCATATCACGAATTTTCATTGAAGACACGTTCACTGTTATACACTACCCTTCTATAAGTTTTATTCTACAACTTTTGGTACAACAAAGCAATTATTGGAGTTGACTGCATTTTGCAAAACTTTTGAAGTAGCAAGTGATTCCTTTGCTACGTCTTCTCTTAAATCATTAATATACACATCATGATTATCTTTAAGTGCATCATAGGTGATATCAATTTCCTTTACTGTATCCATGAGGTTGATAATATCAGTCATCTCATCAGCTTTTTTTGAAAGCTCATCATCGGAAAATTCCAACTTTCCGAGTTCGGCAAGATACTTTACCATTTCCAAATCCATTTTCATACCAGCCCTTCGTAATAATTTACTATACCAATTTAATATTATACTATATTCTATTGTTTATTGCAAGTTTTTTTGAATATTATTCCTTAAAAATTCATAAATTACGCTCATAATAAAGAAAATCCACAAACACACTTCGTTGTGGATTTTCAAATACTATTACAAATATTTATCAAACATTCCTGAAAAATCGAATGTACTGAAATAATCAGCAGGGGTTTCAGCTCGGCGGATTAACTCTGTAGAACCGTCTTCCTTTAAAAGCACTTCTGCCGAACGCAACTTTCCATTATAATTATAACCCATAGAAAAACCATGAGCACCTGTATCATGAATTACTAAAATATCTCCGATATCAATTTTCGGCAGCATTCTGTCTATTGCAAATTTATCGTTATTTTCGCAAAGTCCGCCTGTAACGTCATACTTATAATTACATGGATCATTTTCCTTTCCGAGAACTGTAATATGATGATAAGATCCATACATTGCAGGTCGCATTAAGTTACATGCACAAGCGTCAACACCGATATATTCCTTATATGTATGCTTTTGATGAATACACTTTGTAACAAGATGTCCATATGGAGCAAGCATATATCTTCCAAGCTCAGTGAAAATAGCCACATCACCCATTCCTGCAGGAACAAGTATTTCATCAAATGCCTTATGAACACCTTCTCCAATAGCAAATATATCATTCTGTGGCTTATCAGGCTCATAAGAAATTCCTACACCGCCTGATAAATTAATAAATTTAATTTCAACGCCTACTTCATTTTTCAGATCAACGGCAAGTTCAAATAAGATTCTTGCCAACTTAGGATAATAAGCATTAGAAACTGTATTTGAAGCAAGGAAAGAATGGATACCAAAATATTTCGCACCTTTAGCTTTTAAAATCTTAAATCCCTCAAATAACTGTTCACGGGTAAAACCATATTTAGCTTCGCCGGGATTGTCCATTATTTGTGTTTCGATTTCAAAATGTCCGCCCGGATTAAAACGACAGCATATTGTTTCGGGTATACCGCAAAGTTTATCGAGAAACTCAATATGTGTAAAATCGTCAAGATTTATATATGCTCCGAGATCTTTTGCCTTTTTCATATCTGCTTCGGGTGTAACGTTAGAGGAAAACATTATATCACTTCCGTTAAATCCGCATGCTTCACTCATCATAAGCTCAGTAAGTGAAGAACAGTCAACACCGCATCCTTCTTCCTGAAGAATTTTCAGGATATATGGATTAGGAGTAGCTTTTACGGCAAAATACTCTCTATAGCCTTTATTCCATGAAAACGCTTTCATTAGATTGCGAGCATTTTCTCTAATACCCTTCTCATCATATATATGAAAAGGTGTTGGATATTTTTCTATCATCTCTTTCGCTTGATCTTTTGTTATAAATAGCTTTTTCATTCAAGTCAATCCTTTATATAAAAATTTAGATAAATATATATTTTATGATATCACTTTTATTTTAATTCGTCAACAATCATTTACAATTTTTATGTTTCAACTAATTTTGCGAAAAGTTAATTTAATAATATTAGTCATATATACTAATCAAATATACTTTTATTTCTTTTATATTAGATATGTCAAACATATAAAACGCAAAAAATCGCCTGCTGTAATTC
>CAMWVM010000075.1 GCA_947177715.1 uncultured Ruminococcus sp. | reverse complement strand
GGGGGGACATATAGATAACATGAGGCTGACTTTTTGTCATATTGCAGACCGCCTGCCAACAGCGATAAATAGGCTGTGCCTGCATAAGCATTCCCTGCCGCTCACTGTAAGGCGTGTCGTCGACTCTTCTATGTTTATCTTCGGTATAATCACGAATATTATGACAGAAGGCTGTAAAAATATTCTTTGCACGGGACCTTCCAATTATACTTTCGCTAAGATAATTTTCCATTAAATCAGGAAATAATGTAGCTATATCAATTCTCATATCAATATTCCTCAGTCGAACAAGCCGTCAAGAGGCTTAATTGTCATAACACCGGAGTCAAGGTCAATATTAATAATGACCTGTGGAATAGCGGGGATATAATACATTTTTCCGTCATCGCTTTTTATGTGATATACGTCGTTTGCACCGGTTTTACTTACCTCAATTATTTTACCGTAGGTTTGCTTAGTATCAGCGTCGGTAACTGTAAGTCCCACAAGGTCCTGAATGAAATAGCAGCCCTTTTCAAGCTCCACATCGTCCCTGTTCATATAAAGAACACGGTTACGGATAGCCTGAGCCTGTCCCACAGTATCTATATCTTTGATTTTAAGTATTGCAATATTTTTAGATACTCTTGATTTTTCTATAATCACGGGCGTACCGCTTTTATAATAGAGGGTATCAAATTCACATAGAAATTGAGGGGAATCGCACCAAGGCTGAACCTTGACTTCGCCTTTCAATCCGAAAACGGATACAATTTTTCCGATTTCAAGATATTGCTCCATTATTTCAACACCGTCCTTAATTTTAATAATTGTTATTATATCATTTTTTTTCACCTTTTGCAACAATATAAAAACGGTGTTAAATCTGCGGCAAGCTTATTGCTGTTCCAGAGTTGAGGTTATAAGCTGCATTTGTCTTGTATAAGAGCCGAACATAACTCCACGGTCAATCGAACAGTCCATGAAATCCCTGCCTTGAGTGAGGATAAGGTAATCATCTGTGACAAAGCAGTTATTAGCAGGATCAAGACCTATCCAGCCGTTACCGTCCCAAAACTCTATCCAGCTATGGGTTTCGCCTGCACAGCTTGATAGACCGGCGATATATCTGCATGGGATTTTATCTATTCTCAAAAGCGACAGCATAATATGAGAATAGTCCTGACATACTCCCTTTTTTATTTTAAATGCGTCAGAGGCTTCGGTTTGAGTATTGGTAATATTTTTTTCATAGGTCATGCAATCAAACAGTTTCTGAGAAAAATATGCTGCACGGTCGGCAGGGGTAAATAAGCGGCATTGATTAGCAATATCATTATAAAAGGCTTTAAGCTCATCATTTGGTTTGGTATATTTAGACTGATACAAATAACAGGGGAGATAGTCGTTGGTTTTTATGGTGGAATCAATTTGAGCTGTACCGTTTATATCAAAGTCAAGATATCTGTGTTTTTCTTGGATATATCCGCTTATGACGTTGTTGCCGAATGCGTCCATAGTGAGCTTGGTAGATACGAAAGGCTTTATTTCAAGATCATAATTTAAGATGCTTTGAGTGCTATTGTTGATAGGGATGCAACGCAAAGCAAAGCTATGATTATATACGTTATCATCAAAAGTAAGCTTAGTGGAAAAAGAGAAATGTAGTTTTTTCACAGCAGCCTCCTGTTATTTAATCAAATTATTTTTATTTCAGAAACAGATTTCCAAGGCTTTTTACTGCGTCATTAAGTCTGTCGGTATATTTTTCTTTAATATCAATAATTTCAGATAAATCATTAAGATATTTGGCATTGTATCTATATGGGGTGTTTTCGGGAACCTTCTTGAGGTAATCGCATAGTCTTTCAAATTCTAATTTAATATATTTGATGTCGTATTTCAATCGAAAATATAAGTCCAGCCGTTCAACATATTTTCCGCACATTAAAAGAGTTATTATTTCATCGTCATAAATATATTCGTTTATGCAGCCCCAGAAAGCGAATAGACTGTCCTCTAACGGAAGAAGGGAAAACAAAAGTCCTTTTTGAGAATTAAAGGCTTTATTCAGTGTGTCCTTTGCAAGTTGGAGAAATGACAAGGCTTTTGAGGATATATTCTCTCTAAGTACGATTCCGTTGTCATAGGCCTTTTCAAGGCTGTAAGCAACAGAATGCAGATTATTTTGGTCAAACAAAAAGCTTGAAACAAAATTCTGCATATTTCCATATATATCATCAAGTCCGAAATTTTGCAGAAATTCCATATAGATCATTGGGTCGTCATCAATCATGCTGTCGTATTGTTTTTCAAGATTTTTTAATGTGGTAAAAACTCTTTCGGTATATCTTCCAAGCCAAAAAATCCTGTCGCTGTGTTCTACTGAGATAACACCCATGTATCTTTAAAACCTCCTCCCTGAGATGAGTTTACTACAAATGAATCGGGATTGCGTGAAAAACGTGTAAGTCCCGATGACCAAACCCTTGTGGATTCTCCTGACAAAACAAATGCTCTTAAATCTGCTTTTCTCATAACGGCTTTTTCCCCATCCATAATCGGCAGCTCAAGAAAATCAATAATTTCCTGGGCAATAAAACGGCGGGGTTCATTAGTTATTACCGACTTGAATTCCTGAAGCTTTTCTTTTGAAAGCTCTTTTCCGAATGTAACGCCATAGCCTCCTGATTCTGAAACATCTTTTATGACAAGCTTATCTATGTGGTCAAGAATATACTTTTTATCCTTTTCATAGAAGGGAAGATATGTGGGTGCATTACTCAGCATAGGTTCTTCGTTAAGATAATATTTTATCATTTTGGGAACAAAATAATATATTCCCTTATCATCAGCTACGCCGTTTCCTATTGCATTGATAATTGCTATATTCCCGCACCGATAAGCTTCCATAATATTAGGAATTCCAATGAGAGATTGTGGGATAAATGTAAGAGGATCGAGATATTCATCGGATATTCTGCGATAAAGGGTGCCGACTTTGTTTTTTTCTCCTGAATATGTTTTATGATAAAGAATGTTATTCTCAACAAATAGTTCGTGGTTTTGAACTAAAACAGATTCAGTCAGTTCGGCAAGATATGAATGTTCAAAATATGCGGCATTACATCTTCCAGGAGTGAGAATTGCGTTGATACCTCCGCAGTTTGAAAAGTCAAGGGTATCTTTAAGAAGACTTGCATAGTTGCGGTTGTCTGCAATCGGATTGTCAGAAAATATTTTAGGCGAAGCAACTCGTGTAAGCTCCCTTGCTATAAGAGGATAGGAGGCTCCGGAGGGAATTCGCAGATTATCCTCGAGGATATACCATTTGCCGTCCTTCCCCTGAACAAGGTCTATACCTGAGATATGAGAGTAAATATTTTTCGGAGGCATAATTCCTTCGCATTGAGGGAGGTAACCAGATGACATATATATAAAATCTTCGGGAATAATATTGTCTTTGATAATCCTTTTTTCATGATATATATCATATAAAAACATATTTAATGCAGTTACACGTTGAATAAGTCCTTTTTCAATCACGGCAAAATGCTCGGCACTGATTACCCTTGGAATAGGGTCGAAAGGAAAAAATTGCTCATTGAAAACTCCGTTTTTGTATATTCCGAATTTTACACCGTATCTTCTTAAAAGCTCGTTTATTTCATTTGCATTTCCTGCCGGAGTATCGGCAAGACTGTTTTCGTTTTTTAATTCTCTCATTTTAATCACATCCTGTATTATAAAATATATTTTTGTGATTTTGTTTAGTTTTATACTAAATAATTGATTATTGGCTGAATTTGTACGATTTTATAATGATAAAATAAAATTTATTACATAAAAAAGGACGTTTCGATAAACAGAAACGTCTTTTTTAATTAATTTAATTATGAAGCTCTTGTCGCATAAGATTTAAAATCTTTTTTTCACGCCTTGAAACCTGAACTTGGGTCATGCTGAGGACTTTTGCGGTTTCGACCTGAGTTTTATTTTCAAAATAGCGGAGATATATGAGCTGTCTGTCTTTAGGGTCAAGATCGCTCATAACTTGTCTTAGTGAAAGCTTGTCGGTTATTGATAAGTCTGGGGATTCTGTAGGAATATCAAACTCGCTGTTGTCGGAATCATCATTTGATTCGGTTAAACTTAATGGAGGAAGCGACACATTCAACGCTTCAATTACAGTTTCAGCAGGTTGTCCTGATAAGAGGCAAAGCTCTTCAACTGTTGGTTCTCTGCCTTCTGAAAGAATAAATTGCTCACGATGACGGGTGATATGCATAGAAAGTTCTTTTAATGTACGGCTTACTTTTATAGTTCCTCCATCTCGGAAAAGCCGCTTTATTTCTCCGAGAATAACAGGCACGGCATAAGTAGAAAAACGTACGCCTCTTTCGGGATCAAATGCTTTTGACGCTTTTAAAAGTCCTATGCAGCCCGCACCGTAAAGATCGTCATATTCAATTCCTTTGTTTCTAAAACGGTTTGCACACAAATGAACAAGTCCAAGATTATTTTCAGCAAGACTGTTTGTTTCGTTTTTTTTCATATATCGAATAAAGCCTTCCTTGATTTTAAGGTTTTTTCCATTATGACTGTCGTACCTTTTCCTTCTGCACTTCGCACTTTTATTTTGTCCATAAAGCTTTCCATAACCGCAAAACCCAAACCTGCACGTTCCTCATCGGGTGCAGTTGTGAAAAGCGGTTCCATAGCTTTTTTTATGTCTGTAATACCGCATCCTTTATCACGGATCTTTATGTAGACCTTTCCTTTTTCCATAATTCGTACCTGCATAAATATAATTCCGGTAACATCTCTGTAGGCGTGGACAATGCAGTTGGTAACTCCTTCGGATACAGCGGTTTTTATGTCAGAAAGCTCATCTATCTGCGGATTAAGCTGCGACAAGAAACCGCTTACTGCTAATCTTGAGAAACGTTCATTTTCAGATAAGCTGGGGAAGCTCATTTTAAGTTCATTTACTATTTTCTGTTTCATGCGTTTTGTCCCTCCGAAATGGTAGTTTTCTTCTGTTGAGCTAAATCATTGTCACTATTGTTTTCCGATATCGGTTTAACAATGGGCTTGTCCTCTGAATTAGTAACAATCGGACAAAGTTTGTGAAGACCTGCAAGCTGAATTACTTTTCTTATATAAGTAGGGGGATTGGCAATTAAAACTTCTCCTGACATCTCATTCATAATTTTGTATCTTCCCATTACAAGTCCGATGCCTGAGCTGTCCATAAAAGTTACATTGGAAAAATCTATTATAAGTCTTTTTGGATTGTTTTCATGGATCGCTGAATCAATGTCACTTCGGATATGTTTTGCTGTATGATGATCTAAGTCGCCATATATTAATGCGGTTATTTTTCGACAATTTTTGTCTGTCAGTATTTTTACATTCATTTTTTTATTCCTTTCTTAAATTTTCTGTATATCCATAAGCAAATTATAATATTATTAAACAGTGAAATTTGTCATAATTATGATAGTGTCAATTTAGATAGCTAATATGCTTTTTTTGAACTATATTATCTTAATTTCTATAAATTTATGGTGATAGTCATAGAAATTAAGAAAAATCTGCTTTTTATGAGTAGGAAATAATATAAAATTAAAGGTTTTTTGATGAATTATAATGTTTTTTCATGTAATATACACAAAAATTCGTTTTTATAATTGTGCATGATTAACAAACCAGCTTTTTGCACAAAAAAAGAATGTAAATAACCCCTCAATCGCCCTTGACAAAAGTGTAAACAATTGATATAATTAATATTAGCTTAGTAAGCCTTTTTTGACATTTCTTCTAAAAAACAATGCGAATAAAACAAAATATTTGTTCATTTCATGAATAAATTAGTTAATTTGCGCAATTAAAAAGCAAGAAATGCAATTTGTTTATTTTGCACAAAACAGCACTATTGTTTTTGTCTATATGTGATAACCCAGTGATTGGTTTATGGAGTATTATTCACATAATAGCTCATTTGTTGTTTTTTTATTATCCGTTTTGGTGTAATACAAACTTAATTCTGATTGTTATAAGGTATCAAATTGAATTGGTACATAAGACTTTTCAGAAAAATCAGCAAATTATTAGGAAAGGTGGATTCACAGTGAAAAACACATTATTCAGACGTGTTGTTTCATCTGCTTTGGTTTTAACTTTGTCTGCGACATGCTGTGTGCCTGCATTTGCGGACTCAGACGACGGCAATGCGGCTGCCGAAAATAACCAAGGCGTGTCCGTAACTCAGGACATTAATGCTGAACTGGTTGATGCAAGCAATCGTGAGAATGCTTACTACAACTATGTAAAAAGACATAAGGACGATCCTCGTCCGGATTACGAAATTCTTATTGACGGAAAAGACTTTGTAAGCGCAGATAACGGCGCTGAGGTTGAAGTTGCTTCTGTTGACGGAAAAGACAATGTTGCAAAGTGGTCCAATCAAGAGGGCAGCATATCTTATGAGGTTGATATACCGGAAAGCGGCGTATACAACATCGAAATGGGATATGAAGCTCTTGAGGGAAGAACAACTGAAATCGAATTTGCTTTGCTTATTGATGATGTTTGCCCGTATACGACTGCTTCGAGAATTTCATTGCCTAAGAGATGGGTAAATGAAACAGGAGATGAGGGTATTCTTCAGGATACAAAGGGCAATGATATGCGTCCGGGACAGGTTGAACAGGTGTGCTGGCAGGTATCGCCTTTAAAAGACGTCGATGGACTTTTCAATGAGCCTCTTGAATTCTACATAGAAAAAGGTAAACATATAATTACTCTTAACTCTGAAAAGGCTCAGTTTGCTATAGAATATATTAAGTTCTATCAGTATAAGCTGCCCGAGGCATATAAGGCTCCAAGCGACAGTGACCTGAAATCAGCAACAGGTCAGATGATTAAGCTGGAAGCTGAAATGGCAGATTATAAGTCAAGCAGAACACTTTTCCCTACAGCAGATAGAAACTCCAGTATTACATCTTCCGTAAACGGATTAAGCCCAACAAAAACAAGATATAATACATTGGGTAAAGACGGCGGCTGGTCACAGGCAACAGAGGCTGTTACATATAAAATTAATATTGAACAAGACGGATATTATAAGATTGGTATTCGTGGAAGACAGGATTCAATGCGTGGAATGTATTCCAATAGAAGACTTTACATCGACGGCGTTGTTCCTTGCCTTGAAGCAAATCAGATAAAATTCTATTATGATTCTGAATGGAGCGTTACTACACCTTCTACAGCAGATGATGAGATTATGTACTTCTATCTTACCAAGGGCGAGCACGAAATAACACTTGAAGCTATCCCC
>CAMWVM010000074.1 GCA_947177715.1 uncultured Ruminococcus sp. | reverse complement strand
GATAATATATGAAAAAACAAAAGAGGTAAAACAAATGGATAAGAAACTTTTATTTGTATTTAATCCGTTTGCAGGAAAGGGACAGGTTAAGGATAACCTTTGCGATTTAATTGATATTTTTACTAAGAACGGATTTGAAGTTACATCATATCCAACTCAGTCTTCAATGGATGGTTATGAAAAAGTAAAGGCTGATGCGGCTAATTATGATTTAATTGTAGCTTCAGGAGGTGACGGCACTCTTAGTGAAGTGGTAAAAGCGTTAATGGAACAGGAAACAAAAATACCTTTGGGCTATATTCCCGCAGGTTCTACAAACGACTTTGCTTCAAGTATGGAAATACCTAAAAAAATGACTGACGCCGCCCAAGCAATTATGAACGGCGTACAGTTTGATTATGATGTCGGTGAGTTTAATGGACAGTATTTTGTTTATGTTGCAGGGTTCGGAGCATTTACCGATGTGTCCTATGAAACACCGCAAAATGCTAAGAATACCTTTGGTCATGCAGCTTATGTTATGGAAGCGATAAAAAGAATTCCCAAAATTTCAGGTCAGGATATGATCGTGGAGCATGACGGTGAAAGAATTGAGGGTAATTTCATTTTGGGATTGGTTTCTAATACAGTTTCAGTAGCAGGTCTTAGAAAACTTATCACCGACGGAGTGTGTTTTGACGACGGACTATTTGAAATAACTTTGGTAAAAACCCCGTCAAACCCAATCGCACTTCAAAAAACTATTGCTGATGCTTTGTTTAATAAGCTTACAAATGAAAAGTGTTTTGTTACGTTTAAAACTTCAAAAGTGAAGTTCATTAGTAAAAATGAGATTCCTTGGACATTGGACGGCGAATCAGGCGGTTCACATAAGGAGGTTGAAATTATTAATCATAAGCAAGCCTTAAGACTATTAATTGCACCGGATGATAAAACCGCAGAGCAAAAGCTGGTTAATTCCTTGGAAGCAAATAATGAAGAGTAATCCTCTGTTGCCTGAGTGTGTCGCTAAATTCATTCTTCGAATGAATTCGGCAGACAGAGGAAATCCCTTTGGTCGGCACTACGCAAGGAGTTGAAAACAGGTAAAAAAATAGCCCTAAAGGGCTATTTTTTATAACATGGGAACGTTTTCGAAGGAAACTTTCAATGTTTCGAAGCAAAATTTCACTGTGAAGAGAGCACGTCCCTTAAATTTAATATAATTTAGACTTTTTTGATAGATAAAAGCGGCAGAATAATCATCTGCCGCTTTACTGTTTCATATCAATTAATCAATCTTAACAATCCAGTTGAAAGTATCTTCAATAGTACCCCATTGAATACCTGTGAGTGTGTCATAAAGCATTTGTGATATAGACCCGATCTTGTTGTCGTTGATTGTCATGATCTTGTCGCCCCATTTGAGATGACCAACAGGAGAAATAACCGCAGCAGTACCTGTACCGAATACTTCGTCAAGCTTTCCGTCATCATATGCCTGAGCAATCTCTTCAATGGAAATTCTTCTTTCAGTAACCTTATATCCCTTGCTCTTGCATATCTCAATAGCTGATTTTCTGGTGATTCCAGGTAGAACAGAGCCTGTAAGCTCAGGAGTTATAACTTCTCCGTCAATTACAAAGAAAATGTTCATTGAACCAACTTCTTCAACATATTTCTGCTCAACACCGTCAAGCCAAAGTACCTGCTCATAATCCTGTTCGTGAGCTTCTTCCTGTCCCTTGAGAGAAATAGCATAGTTAGCAGCAGTCTTAGCAAATCCGGTACCGCCTCTTACAGCTCTTACATATTTCTTTTCAACGTAGATTTTAACAGGGTTAAGTCCTGTTGAGTAGTAAGCCCCCGAAGGAGAAAGAATAATCATAAATAAATAATGATCAGCAGGCTTTACACCAACATAAGGGTCAGTAGAAATAATGAACGGTCTTATGTAAAGTGAAGTACCCTCAGTGTGAGGAACCCAATCATTTTCAATTTCAATCAGTTTTTTTAAAGCATAGAGCATATCCTCTTCGTTAATTGCAGGAATAACCATTCTTTCGTTTGAAACATTCATTCTCTTGAAGTTTTCATCAGGTCTGAAAAGCTGAACGCTTCCGTCAGCAGTACGGTAAGCCTTTAATCCCTCAAAAATTTCCTGTCCATAGTGAAGACACATTGAAGCAGGGGAAAGAGAGAGATTACCATAAGGCACGATTCTTGCGTCATGCCATCCCTGACCGGCATCATAGTTCATTATAAACATATGGTCAGTGAAAATATGACCAAATCCAAGTTTGGTTTCATCAGTTGGTTTTTCCTTTGGAGTCGAGGTACGTTCGATTTTTATATCTAACATACTAATCCTTCTTTCATATTATTAATTTCATCTTTTATTATAATACTTTTTTTCATGGTTTTCAATAGTAAATAAAAAAAATAAACATTTCTTCACACTTTTTTATATTTGTCAATAAAAACTTGGTTGCAATTTGCCGACGGTTGTTGTATAATAAAAAAAGATAGTATTCTGTCGTCAAACAACGCTTGCAACTAAAGAAAGGTCAGTGCTATGGAAAACAATAAAGTGAACAATAATAACACAAACCAAAACATGACAAAAAATCAAAAATCAAAAGAAGAAATGGCTCGTATTATTGCAAAAAATATGACAACCAATAGACGTCAGAGTAATTCACAACAGTCGTCTGAACTTCATAATTACACTCAGACCGATAAAAAGACAGAAAAGAAAAAGAGTAAAGGAAAAATAATAGTAGGGCTTCTGATAGTTTTGCTGGTGTCTTTTGCCGCAGCCTTTTATCTGTATGGTATGAGCAGAACGAACGATAAGTTCCTGCCTAATACAAAAATAAATGGAAAAAGCGTGGGCGGAAAAACACCAAAGGAAGTCTATGATGAAATTTTGAAATCCGACGATACCGCAATACCCGAAAAAATAACCTTGGTTAAATTTGATGGAAATGAAGTCAATGTGGATGTTAAAAGTATTGGTTATATTGATAATATCAGCGAAAGCGTGACGAAATTCTATGATGAGCAGAATCATTATCTGTGGTTTATGTCACTTTTCAGTGGTGACGATTATAGCTTTACTCCTGAATATTCTTTTGATAATGATAAGCTGGACAATCAGATTAAACGGAAGGTTATAGATGCCTCAGCAGATTCAGTTCCGCAGAATGCCGCCATTGAAAAAAACGGCAGCAGTTTTGTTGTGGTAAAAGAGCGAAAAGGCGGCAAAATAGACAGTGCTAAAGAAAAAGTTCTCTTTGATTATATCCATGAATGCATTGCCGAGGGTTCAAGCTATATTGATTTGTCGGAAGTGGATTGTTATCAAAAGCCTGAAATAACAGCAGAGCAATTAACCGAAACATGTCAAAAGCTTAACGATTTAACTAATGTTGAGTTGACTTTCGATTTTAATTATACTAAGGAAGTGCTTAAAGGCACAGAATTTGTGGATTGGATTGTGCTTGACGGCTTGAAAGCGAATGAAAGCTTTAAGGTCGACGAGGACAAGGCAATGGAATATGTAGAGAAACTTGCAGATAAATATGATACATATGGCAAGGATAGAACATTCAAATCTACAAGCCGAGGTACAATTACAGTTTCAGCAGGAAAAGGCTGTTACGGTTGGTGGATAGATCAGGAGAAAACTTGTGACGCAATCGTAGAAGCAGTAAAAGCATGTAAATCCGCTGATGTAGAACCAATTTATTATATAAATCCCGATTCCCATTATGAATATACCTGTAACCCTGATTGGCGAACAGAAAATACAGATATAGGTAATACATATATGGAAGTGGATCTGAAAAAACAGCATTTTTGGTACTATAAAGACGGAAAGCTGAAATATGAGTGCGATATCGTTTCAGGAATGCCAACGGAAGAGAGAAATACACCTGAGGGAGTGTATAAGCTTTGGATTAAAGAAAAGGACAAAACTTTAAAGGGTAGCCTGTCTTCAGGTGAAACATGGGAAACACCGGTTACTTTCTGGAATAATATCAGTACCTTTGGTGTGGGACTTCACGACGCTACATGGCATTCGTCCTTTGGCGGTACAAGGTATAAACAGTATGGTTCCCACGGCTGTATTAATATGCCTTATAAAGCTGCCGAATATGTGTATAAAAATGTGCCCATGGGTACACCATGCGTGATGTATTGGTAAAAAATAAAGCCTTCGGATTTCCGAAGGCTTTTGTTGTATATATTAAAATAAAGGCTTGCCCGTTTTCAACGTGGCAAGGTCAGCTTCAGCTGACGTTTTTAGTGGGAGATTGTACTCCTACTAAAAACATAATGGCTCCCGCCGCCACACCTATCCGAAAGGATAGGTTGGAGGCTGGGGTGCATCTTGCCTGAGTTATATTATTTGCTTAGTCCCCAAATGTCACGTGCATAGTCTTCTACAGAACGGTCAGCAGAGAAAATACCTGCATTTGCAATGTTCATAAGTGACATCTTGTTCCATTTGCGCTGATCCTTATAGCATTCAGAAGCATATTTCTGAGCCTTCTGATATGAGTCGAAATCAACCAAAGCCATGTATGTGTCCTGATTTTTCAGCGTGTCAGCAATTTCGTTGAACACCTCACCGTTGATGCCATACTGCATTCTGTCAATAGCAGCTTTAATAACACCGTTTGAGTTGTAAATGTTCATCGGCTGATATCCTGCCTTTGAAGCGTTTACTTCGTCAACGTTCATACCAAAGATAATGATGTTGTCATTACCAACAGCCTCGTGAATTTCAACATTAGCTCCATCCATAGTACCAAGCGTAATAGCACCGTTAATCATAAGCTTCATGTTGCCCGTACCGGAAGCCTCTGTTCCTGCAAGGGAAATCTGCTCTGAAATGTTAGCAGCAGGCATGAGAAGCTCTGAAAGTGTAACATTATAGTCTTCAAGGAATACAACATTCAGCTTTTCATTCAGCTTCTTGTCTTTTCTTACTTCCTGAGAAATGTTCCAGATAAGCTTGATGATCTGTTTAGCCATGTAGTATCCCGGAGCTGCCTTAGCTGCAAAGATATAAGTCTTTGGTACAAAATCAGCGTCAGGGTTTTCTTTCAGGTAGTTGTATTCAGAAATAATGTTCAGCGCATTAAGCTGCTGCCTTTTATATTCATGCAATCTCTTAACCTGAACGTCAAAAATTGAGTCAGTGTTAAGAATGATACCATATTGATTCTTAACGTATTTCGCAAATTTTTTCTTGTTATCAAGTTTAATTCCAGCTAATTTGTCAAGAACTTCGGGATCATCTTTGAAAACTGTCAGCTTTGAAAGATCAGAAGCATTCTTTAGGAATCCGCTTCCGATTTTATCTTTAAGCAGTTCAGTAAGACCCTCGTTTGACTGATAAAGCCATCTTCTGTATGCAATACCGTTTGTGACATTCTTGAATTTAGTAGGAGTATCGTTATACTCATCCTTAAATGTTTCTCTTTTGATGATTTCAGAGTGAATCTTAGCAACACCGTTTACACTGTGTGAAGCGTGAACGCAAAGAGTAGCCATCTTAACAAAATTGTTTTCAATAATAGACATTCTTGAAACCTTGTCATGATCCTGATATCTTTCCCAAAGATCACGGCAGTAACGCTCGTTAATTTCAACAATGATAGAGAATATTCTCGGTGTAACACTCTTGAGAAGATTGCAGTCCCACTTTTCAAGTGCTTCAGGCATAACCGTATGATTTGTATATGCAAAGGTGTGCTGAACAATGTGCCAAGCCTTGTCCCATGAATATCCGCAGTCGTCAAGAAGAACTCTCATAAGCTCTGGAATAGCAAGGGTCGGGTGAGTATCGTTAATGTGAATTGCTACCTTTTCATGAAGGTTGTCCAGTGTTCCGTAAACGCTCATGTGCTGGTTTACAATATCACCGATTGAAGCCGCACAAAGGAAATATTGCTGTCTTAATCTAAGTGATTTACCTTCAGCATGATTGTCATTAGGATAAAGAACCTTTGTAATTGCCTGAGAAATAATGTTTCTTCCCAAGGCCTTTGAGTAATCACCCTTGTTGAACATAGACATGTCAAATGAAGGACATTCAGCCTTCCAAAGTCTAAGCTTAGAAACAGCCTCAGAATCATAACCTGAAACAAACAAATCATATGGAATAGCCATAACAGATGTGTAGTTCTCGTGAGTTACACAGTGGTATTGATTATCCCAGTATTCCTTAAGCTCACCGTCAAATCTTACTTCAACAGCCTTCGTTGGAACAGGAACGAGCCAAGCTGAACCGCCCGGAAGCCAGTTGTCAGGTAACTCTGTCTGCCAGCCGTCGTCAAGCTTCTGTTTGAAAATACCGAATTCATAGCAAATAGAATAACCTGTTGCGTGATAACCGTCAGCAGCAAGTGCGTCAAGATAGCAAGCAGCAAGTCTACCCAAACCGCCGTTGCCCAAACCTGCATCAGGTTCCTGATCATAAATGCTGTTAATTGAAATACCGAAATCTTTCAGCATATCAGTGGTTTCTTTAACCATTTCAAGATTATATATGCTTGTTTTCAAGGAACGTCCCATAAGGAATTCCATTGAAAGATAGTAAACTTTTTTACGTCCCTGAGAATTAGTCTTAACTGTAAAATGACGTCTTTTTGATTTTAGGATGTTTACAACGATTTTTGTCAACGCCTCAAAAACCTGTTGGTCTGAAGCTTCTTCGGGAGTTGTCTGATAATCATTGTGAATGATATTGACAAATTGCTCTTTAAGCTCTGCTTTAGAAATAGTTTTGCTTTTAGATGAAGCTGTGCTTTTTGCCATAATATTTTTCCCTCCTATGAATTTGCTTTTGTAATAAAGCATTCTGAATGGCGGATCAAAAATTCAACCCGATATAAAATTATATTTAATTATACTGACACAATATAATTATATGGTATTAATAAATAAATGTCAAGTGATGTTTTTGTGCAAAGTGCATATTTCAGAGTTTTATACTATGACGATTTAATTCAGCATAGTTTTTTTATTCATTTTTTCTATTCAAACATTGTATATAATGTGAAAACAGCATTAAACACTGTTTATTTCGTTGCAGGCAAGAGTTTGATTTATTGTTATACAATAGGGGCATTGCCCCGTTATTCAATGTTTCAACAATCATATTTGGCAACGTCGATGATAGCCTCTTAGGATTTCAGGAGAGGTTTGTTTTCGCTGATAAACTTTTAATGGTTTTCCGTTTTGAATATATTGGACAATAGTTGTTAGTTCAAATAAGGGCATGCCCGTTTTCAACGCAGCAAGGTCAGCTTCAGCTGACGTTTTTAGTGGGAGATTCTACTCCTACTAAAAAC
>CAMWVM010000073.1 GCA_947177715.1 uncultured Ruminococcus sp. | reverse complement strand
GGTGCAGTGCTTGTAAAGCTTAATCCTGAAAAGGATGAAAAGACAGGTAGAATGATAATGAAAGAAGTCGAGGGAAGCGAGTATCAGATAGAGGTTGACTTGGTGCTAATTGCAGCAGGCTTCTTGGGAAGTCAGGATTATGTTACAAAAGCCTTCGGCGTAAACGTTGATGGAAGAACCAATGTTGCTACTGAACAAGGATTGCATAAAACAAACGTTGAAAATGTCTTTGCCGCAGGAGATATGCGTAGAGGACAGTCGCTTGTTGTTTGGGCAATCCGTGAAGGAAGAGATGTCGCAAGGGAAGTTGACGAAAGCTTAATTGGATATTCAAATTTATAATTATAATTTATTGGCGGACTGCTTGTGCAGTCCGTTTTTTATTGTAATTTTTGTATATTACATATAAAAACATAAATATACATGTATTGACATTAGGGAGCTAATATGGTATAATATTAATAAGTTAGCAGGTATACTGCTAATATTTAAAAAAAGAAAGATTTAATTTTAATGAAAAAATCAGGAAAAAGAATCGCAGCAACAGCTGCAGCAGTTATGATGATGTTCTCAGGTTCGGCGATTGGAGCAAGTGCTGCAAATGTTAATGCAACTTTAGAAACGACTAACAATGTGCTTTATAAAGGCAGTATTTCGGCAAAAAACAAATCTTATTCGGTTGTAAAATGCAAGAATAAGAATGTAGAATATAAGAATAATATTGTACCAAGTCATCCGAAAGTAAAATATACCCTTAAAGGCAGCAATACTTTAAATACAGTAACTGTTTCAAAAAATAATGATAATAAATTAGCTTATTATTTTTATACGGAAATTCAAACATATAATATTAAGACGAAGAAAACTTCCACTTCAAAAAGAAGTATTACTACAAAAGATGCTGGGTGTGGAATGTCATTAAAGAGAGATTCTGATAACAAATCACTGAGATATACTTTGATGATAGATGTATCACGAACTGGAGATGTTGATCCAATCACTTCAAGAACATTAAGATTAGTTGTTAATCAAAAATAAGGTGAATTAATGAAATATATTTTAAAGAATCTAAAGTGTTTTGCAAGAGAAAACATCATGATTTTTATACTTTTTATTTTATGTGAATTTGCTGCGGCTTTTATACTTTTCTTATCTTTTGGTACATATCAGAACTTTAAATTGGTTAAAAATCATGATATTCATAAATTAGATATAGCTATCGGTTTTGGTAATATTATTAAAGAAACTACTTTTGATAATGAAGCTTATTGTGAGGGTGATGGAAGTGTAGAGAATGGTGATGTTAAAAAGTTTTTATCATTATTGTCAGATGACACTTTAAATGAAATAGACTCAGTTGTATATATAGCCTCAGTTTATGACTATACGGGAAATGAGAACTTCGGTGGAGAGCCATTGGAAATTTGTTTTAGATTGGAATATTCTCAAAAGGAAAAAAAGTTTGTACCTTTTGATACAGCTTTTAATAATTCGCCTGTTCTTTATGGAAAGGGTATGTCCTTAAAAGATTATAATAACGGAGCAAAAAATATAGTGCTTCCAAGCTATTATACTGAAGAATATGTGGGCCAGGAAATGCTTATTAACGGAGAGTCATATAAAATAATAGGTGTTGATTCAATAGATGATTTTGCTGTTATTCCATATGAAAATTCTTCGGATTCTTTAGGTGATATCTGCAACATATATTTTATGACTAATAATGTTATTTCCCAAAAATCATATAACAATATTGAAACTTCGCTAAAAGAAGTTTTTGGAGATTATGCATTTATACCAAAAGTCGATACAATAGATACAAAGCTTCCGTTTTATAATTCAATAATGCTGATATCAGTAATTTTAACATGTCTTGCGGCAATAACACTCTCACTATTATTTAGGTATATTTTATCGACAAGAAGCAAAACTATTTCTATTTTTAGGGTTTGCGGATGTACCAAGGTTAATGTGAGAAGAATTTTTATTTCTGAAGTAATGATAACTTCATTAGCAAGCTTTTTAATAACGGCTGCTGTTTATTTTGAAATAGCCGTCAATGAATTGAAAAGCTCATTGATTTACATTGATATAGTTTATAGTTTGAAAAACTGTGTAATATTAAGTGTTATCTATTTTCTGTGTATTTATATTGTGTTAAAAGCTATGATATTTTTCACCTTGTTAAAATCTCCGGTTACACAAATGAAACAGGGAGGTAATTAACATGGTATTATATTCATTTAAACTAAATAAAAAATTTGCATTCACTAATTTATTTGTTGCTTTACAGCTTTCTGTTGCATTGATTCTGATGATTATTACCGTTTCTTCAATAATGTCAAGAATAGATGACTATCTTCCATTGAGAAAAGTTTTGTCAAGTCAAGGGAAGTGTGTATATGTTTCAGAAGTAAATTATATTAATGATACACGCTTTAGTTTTACTGTTGAGGATATACTAAATGCTGAGAAAAACATATCTGAAATTTATTCAGGATACAAAACTCCTCTGGTCCCCAGTGGAACAGAGAATTATGACCATTCATATTCCTATTCAAGAAACATGGCGGAATTATATACTCCAAGAATGTTAAAAGGAAAATGGCTTGATAAAGCTGATAAAGATTCGGATGTTCTGGAAGTTGTTGTTTCCGATAGTGATAATTATGATATAGGAGATATAATATCCTTTTATAATTTAAACAATGAAGAAAAAACATACTCTGCAAAAGTTATAGGGATATTAGCTGACGATGCAAAGGTTTTAGGATTGGAAGGTTCAAATGAAAATGTTTTAGATTTTAGAGATATGTATAAACATATGGAAAGTGAATGCTTTTTCTTTTCAAGTGAACAAATTGAAAAGATGAGAATTGGCTTAACTTTATACGGCCAAATGTTTGTAACTTACAAGAATAATTTAAATGATTCGGAACTGTTAGATCTTAATAGAAATTTGTATAAATATGGTTCTAATTTAGGTCTGTCAGATGAGTTGAATATAAACAGTAAAAACTACATAAAGGAAGATATCATATTAATTTTTCCAATAGCATTATGCGTATTATTTTTGGTTGTAATCAGTGAGGTTGTGGCGGTTTCAATCCAAACTAAACGAGAACTAAAATTTTATGCTGTTTTAAACATTTGTGGTGCAACAAAAAAACATTGTATCATAATTAATTTATTATGTAGTCTTTTTGTTTCACTGGTTGGAATTATCATAGCTGTAATATTTGTATTAATTAATTACAACAGTTTGTCATCATCATTTATAATTAATTTTGATTTTGTTCAGATTTTTGTCTGTTCAATAATTGTTATTATGAATATGCTTTTATCTGTTATTATTCCGTATAAAATTTTATCAAAAAAAGCTATTATAGAAGTACTTAAGAAATAGGAGCAAATTATGATTAAATTAAATAATATCGTTAAAATCTATAACCCTAAAAAAGCAAACGAATTTAAAGCCTTGCATGAAGTGTCCTGTGAAATTAATGACGGAGAAATGATAGCAATTATCGGTAAATCAGGGGCAGGTAAATCAACACTTTTACATATTCTTGCCTGCATTGACAGCTATCAGGAGGGTGAATACATTATAGACGAAACGCTTGTAAAAAATCTCTCCGAACGTCAATATGCAAAGATTCGTAACGAAAAGATTGGTATGGTAATGCAGGATTTTGCTCTTGTGGAAGATTTCACAGCGCTTGAAAATGTCATGATACCTTTGAATTTTTCAAAGCAAAAAATCAAAGGAAAGAAAGAAAAAGCTCTTGCTGCCTTGAAATCCGTCGGTATTGAGGATTTGGCTAAAAAGCCATGCAATAAGCTTTCCGGCGGACAGAAACAGCGTGTAGCAATAGCAAGAGCTATTGTCAATGAACCAAGTATGATTCTTGCTGATGAACCTACTGGTGCACTTGATTCAAAAACTTCTGAGGAAATAATGGACCTGTTCAAATCATTAAATAAACATGGCAAAACAATTGTTATCGTTACTCATGACCCCAAAATCGCAAATCAGTGTGATAGAATAATTGAAATTTCTGATGGAAGGATATTATCGTAAAATAATTTAAATCTGTAAAAAAATCATTACTTTCATAAACTCTGTTTCTGTTAAAAATAAGAATCAGAGTTTTTATTGTATGCTGAAATTTTGAGTAACAACATCGTTTTTATTTATTATCATTGACAAGTCGGTAAAATATGTCGTATAATATAGTTAATTATCACATAGAATACACAATAATGTAGTATATTAATCAAGGAGATTTCTTATGTTTGGATATATCAGAGCCTTTAAACCATATATGAGAGTGTGTGAGTATGATACATACAGTGCGGTTTATTGCGGACTTTGTAAGGAAATCGGCAGAGAATTCGGATTTGTGCCCAGATTTTCATTAAGCTATGATTTCACATTCCTTGCATTAATGGATATGTCCCTTAATGAAATTAAAATGTGTGCTGAAAAACAAAGATGTATCGCACATCCTCTTAAAAAACGTTTTTGTTTGTGCTGTAGTAAAGGCGTTGGCTATTCAGCGTCTGCGGCAATGCTTTTGGTTTATCATAAACTTAAAGACGATCTGCAGGATAAAGATATAAAAAGTAAAATCCGTGCGTTGGCATTGCTTCCTTTCTTTAAAGGTCCATATAAAAAATCAAGGATTAAATATCCTGAGCTTGCCAATAATATTGAAAAGCAGATGATTTTGCAGAGAAAAATAGAGCAGGATAAATGTGCAGGTATTGATATGGCCTGTGAGCCTACAGCCGCAATAATGCAGGAAATTTTCGGAGCATTGAGCAGCGAACGTGATAAAAAAGACCTTATGAGATTCGGTTATCTCTTGGGTAGATTTATCTATATTTGTGATGCCTTTGACGATGTCAAAGAGGATTATAAAAAAGGCAATTACAATCCATTGCTTTTTATATTTGAATTAAATGACAGTAAGTGCGAAATACCTGTTGAACGGTTTGATAAAATAAAAGATTATGTTACCGATAGCATTAATTTTACTTTAGGAGAGCTAGCGGAAACATATGTGAAATTAAATATAGAAATGTATAAGCCTATTATAGATAATGTGATTTACCTGGGTTTGAAAAATGTTTTCGACCTTGTTAAATCGGAAAAGTTTAAAAGAAAACTACGGGAGGAAAAAGACAATGAACGATCCGTATAAGGTGCTGGGAGTTTCGCCTAACGCAACGGAAGAGGAAATTAAAACAGCTTATAAAGAACTTGTGAAAAAATATCACCCTGATAAATATCAGGACAGCCCTCTTAAAGATGTGGCTGAAGAAAAAATGGCAGAGGTAAACGCTGCTTACGATAATATTATCAATTCACGCAGAACAGGCGGATTCAGCAGCTCAAGCAGCGGATATTCAAGTAACGGTCAGGATTATTCAGGAATCAATTATTATGATGTAAGACGTCTTATCCAAACGGGAGATATTACAAGAGCAGACAGTCTGTTGGATTCTGTTCCGTCAAATGCAAGAAATGCTGAGTGGTTTTTCCTTAAGGGAAGTGTGTGCTATACACGAGGCTGGCTTAACGAAGCCTATCAGAATTTTTCAACAGCAGTTTCAATGGCTCCTGCTAATATGGAGTATCGATCAGCTTTGAATCAAATGAATCAGCAGAGAAACGGATACATGAGGGGAAATCCTATGGGCGGATATGGCAATAATGATGTAAATAGACAAATGGATTGCTGTACAAGCCTTTGCTGTGCAGATTGCTGCTGCGAAATGATGGGCGGAGATTTGATTCCATGCTGTTAAAGAGGTGAATACACTTTGAGAAATAAGCTGGCTTTCAGAATCTCTTTGGGAGGTATAATCTCGGCAGTGTGTCTCATGCTTATGTTTTGTACTGGTATGTTCCCTATGCTTGATTATACAATCCCTGCGTTTGCAGGTTTTCTTATGGTTGTGATGATTGTTGAAACAAGTCCTAAATGGGCGGTTACAACCTATTTTGTAGTAAGTGCCCTTTGCCTTGTGATAACACCGAATTATGAGGCAACGATGCTGTTTATTTTGTTTATGGGATACTATCCGATACTTAAATTTTATCTTGACCAACTTCGGAATAAAATTTTTTCGTGGACAGTGAAGTATGTTGTGTTCAACTTTGCGGCAGTGATATTTTTCCTTGCTTTTCAGTATGTGTTTACATCAGTTGATTTGCTTGAGGGAATGGATGTGTTTGGCAGATTTGCGCTGCCTCTGCTGTGGCTGATGGGTAATGCTTTCTTCTGGTTGTATGATAAGGTTTTGGGACAATTAGTGGATTTGTATGTTAATTGGTTCCGAAAAAAGATTTTAAGAAGACGATAAAAAGTGATGAAAAGAGAGGATGTTTTGATGGAAGAGGACTTTAAAAAAAATTATCCTATAGAAAATGAATCTGATCTTGAGAAAAAGACAAAGCATAAAAAACGTGTTCAGATAATAAGTCTTGCAGTGTTTGCAGCGTTTTTGGTTCTTGGAACTATAGTAGCAATTCCTATTGCCAGAGAACTCAGCGCTGATTTGAAAACCAACGAGGGAATAGAAAATCTTACTGAGAAGTTTAGCAGATACAGTGGTTTTTGGGGAGTAATTGTATTTTTGTTTATACAAACAATTCAGGTAATACTTGCTGTCATACCGCCAATACAAATTCTGGGCGGCGTAATGTTCGGTTGGTTTTGGGGAGGAGTTTTGTCTTACGCAGGAGTTTTCCTTGGCAACTTTATTGTATTTATGCTTGTGAAAAAAATAGGAGCACCTTTAGTTGATGCATTTGTCAATGAAAAACAGCTGAAACGTTTTAAATTTTTGCAGGATGAAAAAAAGCTTACGGGAATTCTTATAATACTTTATCTTATTCCCGGAGTTCCAAAGGATGTTATAACTTATATCGTGCCGCTTACCCAAATAAATAAAAAAGATTTTTTTCTGTATGTAATGCCATTTAGAATTCCAGCAGTGTTTATGTCTACAATTCTTGGCGGCAATGTTGGTAACGGTAACTATAAAGCTGCCTTCGGTATTGTAATTGCTTTTATAGCTATCGGTGTAATAGGTATCTTGTTTAAGGATGTAATTTTAAACAAAATGAAACGACATAAAAAAGCGAATTGAGGCGGTTTGTACAAAATAAATCGCCTTAAAAATTTTTTCGTAAAAACACTTGACAACTTCTGTTCCTTGTGATATAATAAATATCGTTGATTAAGCAATATACTTTTTAATGCGGGTGTAGTTCAATGGTAGAACTCCAGCCTTCCAAGCTGGCCACGTGGGTTCGATTCCCATCACCCGCTCCAT
>CAMWVM010000072.1 GCA_947177715.1 uncultured Ruminococcus sp. | reverse complement strand
GACCTACTGAACATACCGCTGTCATTGCCTCTAACTTTTCAATAGTCAATGTACCGCTCTTGGCAGCGTCAATCATACCCGCATCTTCAGATACAGGTATAAACGCACCCGAAAGTCCACCTATTCTTGAACAAGCCATTACTCCGCCCTTTTTAACTGCGTCGTTAAGCAATGCAAGAGTTGCGGTTGTTCCGTGAGTACCGCACTTTTCAAGTCCTATTTCCTCAAGGATATGTGCAACCGAGTCACCTACAGCCGGTGTTGGTGCAAGAGAAAGGTCAACAATACCAAAAGGAACTCCCAGTCTTTCAGAAGCTGTGACGCCTACAAGCTGACCTACACGAGTTATTTTATAAGAGATTTTCTTAATTACATCAGCTATCTTAGTGATGTCTGCATCAGGATACTTCTTCAAAGCAGCCCTTACAACACCAGGACCCGAAACGCCAACGTTAATCATACAATCCGGTTCGCCAACACCATGGAAAGCTCCTGCCATAAATGGGTTGTCTTCAACAGCATTGCAGAATACAACTAACTTTGCAGCACCAAAGCAAGCCGAATCAACAGTTTTCTCTGCACATTCTTTTATGATTCCGCCCATAAGCTTGCAAGCATCAAGATTTATACCTGTCTTTGTTGAACCAATGTTTACAGATGAGCAAACTCTTTCAGTACATGACAAAGCCTCAGGGATTGACTTAATAAGCTCAATATCGCCGGCTGAAAATCCTTTTTGGACTAAAGCCGAATAACCGCCTATGAGATTTACTCCAACATCTTTAGCAGCCCTGTCCATAGCCTTTGCAAATGGAACAGGTGAACACTTGCATGCAGCAGAAACTATCGCAATCGGAGTAACAGAAATACGTTTATTGATAATAGGAATACCAAATTCTTTTTCAATTTCTTCTCCGACCTTTACAAGGTTTTTAGCTTTTTCTGTAATCTTTTTATATACCTTTTCGCATGCAACATCAATATCACTGTCAATACAATCAAGCAAAGAAATACCCATTGTAATTGTACGAATATCAAGACATTCATCTTGAATCATACGAATTGTTTCTAAAATGTCATATGTATTTATCATTTAAGCAATACCCTCCCGTTAGATGTGATGCATGCAATTAAAAATATCTTCATGCATTGTATGTATTTTTAATCCCATGGAATTTCCAAGTTCATCGAGAGTATCAGCAAGACTTGCAAAATCCTTATTCAAATTTGATATATCAATCAGCATAGTCATGGCGAACATGTCCTGAAGAACTGACTGTGTTACCTCAATTACGTTTGCATTATATTCAGCACACTTTGTACTTACTTTTGCAAGAATACCTACTGCGTCTTTACCAATAACCGTTACTATTGCTCTCATTCTATATACCAACCTTTCAAATGATTAACGGGATATTACCCCAATAAAATTCAATATGCTTATATATTATATCATATTTTATCTAATATGCCAATAGATTTTATCCATTTTCATATTTTTTTAATATTTCAAGCTTCAAATCATCGTTAAATGGCGTATAAAACTTAGGTTTTAGGGTTGACAAGCCCTTTAAATTAAGTTATAATAATTACAAAAGTATTACAACAAATAAACTTTTGGAGTCATATTTATGTGTATATTATCTAAAATTAAAAGAATTGCAGCTGCTTGTTTAGCAGTTTTAATTACCATAGGTGCCTTTGGACTGACAGAAAATGAAAAATCGGTTACAATAAACGCTGCTCAAGCACCGTCATCTTATGAAAAACAGCTTAAAGATCTTGAAGAGGAACAAGAAAAACTGCAAAACAAAATTGATGAAGCTGACGATAACATAAACAATCAGCAGGAAAAACTAAACAATGTTGTTAAACAGCTTGAAGTCATTTCTAAGAAGATTGAAACTTCAGAAAAATATTCTAAAGAAATTGAAGATGATATCTGTAAAATCGACGAACAAATGCGCAAGACACAGTATGACCTTTCAAATCAGGAAGAGAATATCAAAAAAGGCGTAAATGAATTTATGAACCGAGTAAGAAGTATGTATCTTGCTGGTACAGGCTCCTATTCTGAGATATTAATAAATTCTTCCGATTTTTATGATGTTCTAATGCGTATGGAACTTATTAAACGTGTGGCAGCTCACGATAATGACACTATTGATGATTTAATTAACCAAAAAGAGAAAATAGACTCAACAAAGTCTGACCTTGAAAAGCAAAAAGAAAGTCTTTTAAACAAGAGTAAGAAATATTCTGAAGAACAGAAAAAGCTTTCAGATGAATACGAAAAGCTTATATCTATGCAAGATCAATATGGTGAATCTATTGCTGATCTTGAAAACAATAAAAACGAGCTTCAAAGTGAAATAAACAGTCTTGCTCAAGAGTATGAAGCAAAACAAACTACCACTGCTTCAAAAACAACAAAAGCTAAATCTTCAACCACTAAAAAAACATCTGCAAATGCAAATAAACCAAAAGAAACTACCACAACTAAAAAAGCTGTTACAACAAAGAAAACAACTACAACAGCGCCTAAAACCACCACTACAAAGACAACAACAAACGCTCCCGAGCCAAACAACCCGACACCTACTCCATCAACAAATGACTATGATACTAAAATCAATATCCTTATGTCAACTGCCAAGAGTATGGTGGGCGGTTCATATGTTTGGGGCGGTACAAGTCCTAATGCAACAGACTGTTCAGGTTTGACAATGCAGTGTTATGCTAAAATTGGAATTAACCTTCCTCACTTAGCCTCTGCACAGGCAAACTACGGAACTTCAGTTTCATATTCAAACATGAAAAAAGGAGATTTGATTTTCTTTGGAGGAAGTTCTTATTCTTCAATATATCATGTTGCAATTTACATAGGCGACGGAATGATGATCCACGCTGAAAATTCAAATACAGGTATTGTAATTTCCTATGTTTCAACTTTTGCACAATACAATAATATAACATGTATAAAACGATTAATTTAGTCAAATAAAAAACAGCCTCTTTTCAGAGGCTGTTTTTTATATAAGCGAAGATAATTATGTATTTAAAAATTAATGTTATTTTCTAACCCATTCAATATTTCCGTTAAGACAAACTACAAGTGCAACTATAGCACCTATAACTACTAAAGCAGAAATTATCATTACAAAAATATTCTTCTTAGTTAGCGCAAAATTTTCTTCATGTGCAGGAAGAACTCCAATGTTTCTTAAAGCACCAGCAAGAGGCTTATAAAGTATAAATACTAAACCAGCGTTCATAAATGCCTTAACAAGATTAAACGGCAGCAATAATGATGAAATCATTCCGATAACCACTTCCCTTGAACACTTCATATACAACGGTATAATAAGAATGTTCAAAGCAATTATAACGACTGTTCTTGTGATAATTGCACCTAACATTGCAAGTAAAGCACCGCCTAACGACTTCTTGTACTTGTAAATAATTGCTGCTGTACCTGCAAAAGCTGCACTGCTTGCAAAATTCATAACTGCTCCATATATTCCGGTATCTGCAATAGTTATCATTTCAAGCAAAGATTTTGCTAAAGCCACTCCTACGGCTGAAATTGGTCCAAAAGCAAAACCGCAGATAGTAATAAATATATCAGACATTTCAAAAGACAAAAACTGTACTTTAAATCTAAAAACAAATACACAAAGATAAGATAATGCTACGAACATAGCAAGTACCGTCATCTTTTTGGTATTAAATCTTTTTGTTGTAATTTCATTATTCATAATTATCCCTCCTAAAATATCAAGGAGAAACAGCAGAAAAACACCTCTGAACACAATACGTCCAGAGGTGTAAATTTACTATAATAATAGCCTGTCGTTTCTTCCATCCGGACTATACCGTTGGTTTCGGATTCTAACCGAATCAGCGTATTTCTACGGTCGCGGACTTGTAGCCTTTTAGCTCATCACCGCCAGTGTGGACTTTCACCACCCCTGAAACTAAAATATTAAATTATCTTCGCCTAAAAGCAATAATTAAATTATTCTTCGTCTTCAGCTTCAATTTCACTGAAGTCAAACTCAAGTTCTTCTCCGCAGTTAGGACAATCTATTGAGCCTTCAGCAATTATATTCTCACCAAGACAGATTGTATCACCGCATGATGGACAAACACATTCATACATCTCTTCGTCATCGTCAAAACCGTAATCATCATCGTCATCACAGCAACAATCGTCATAGCAGTCATCACATTCTTCTGCGAAGTAAACTTCCTCTTCCAAATCGCCTAAGTCCTCATCCAGAATATCAACGAGTTCAACCACTTCGTCAACTTCATCTGCAATATCCTCAACAGTTAATGCCATTTCGTCAAGAATATCAGCCATTACTTTTAGAACTTTGCCTTCATTTGTGGAATCATCAATTTTAAGACCATCCATAAGTCCTTTTAAATAAGCAACCTTCTGTGAAAGCTCCATTAAAAATCCCTCCGTTCCAAAATATACATATCACTTAATTAAGTAATTATGCACGCTCCATGTATTCACATGTACGAGTATCAATTCTAATCTTGTCACCAATTTCAATGAACAAAGGAACCTTGATTTCAGCGCCGGTTTCAACAGTTGCAGGCTTTGTAGCATTAGTAGCTGTATCGCCCTTAAATCCTGGATCTGTATCAGTAACCTCAAGGTCAACAAAATAAGGTGGTTCAACACCAAATACCTTGCCCTTGTAGGAAAGAATCTTACAAACCATGTTTTCCTTAACAAATTTAAAGTTATCTGAAAGCTCAGAAGCGTTTACAGGAACAAGCTCATAGCTTTCAGGATCCATAAAGTAATAAAGATCTCCATCAGTATAAGAATATTCCATATCTTTTCTCTCAACAAAAGCTGTTGGGAATTTAGCAGTAGGGTTATATGTCTTTTCAACAACCGAACCTGTAATAACATTTCTGACTTTAGTTCTTACGAAAGCAGCACCCTTACCAGGTTTAACATGTTGAAACTCAACAATCTGCATTACATTTCCGTCTTCCTCAAAAGTCATACCGTTTCTAAAATCTCCAGCAGTTACCATTAATAAGTACCTCCAAATATTTATTGTCCAATGGACACTAAGCATAGCATCCCTTATAAATATTGTAACCGATTTTCTCACATATTGCAAGTGCTTTTTGAAAAAAAGTTACTATATTTATAAAATTATTATTTTTGCATTATTGCCTCATGCCTGCATTACAATACTATAAGTTCTTTAGGTGCTAATGTCATGTTTTCGCATCCGTTTTCCTTGACAACCACGAAGTCCTCAATTCTCACACCGAATTTATCAGGAAGATATATTCCCGGTTCGATTGTCACAATGCTGTTTTTTATAAGCTTTTCATCACTTCGTGGAGAAGCTGTGGGAAGTTCATGTATTTCCGTACCAACTCCATGTCCCAATGAGTGTCCAAAATAATCGCCATATCCTGCGTTTTCAATTATATCTCTTGAAATTTTATCAAGCTCTTTTCCTGCAATTCCTGCCTTTACAGCACTTAATCCTGCAAGTTGCGCTTCAAGAACAGTATCATAAACTCTTGCCATTTCTTCTGTTGGCTGTCCTACGCAGACAGTACGGGTCATATCGCTGTGATATCCATCAACTACTGCACCGTAATCAAGCAATACAAATTCTCCCTGCTCGACCTTTTTATCTGATGGAACTCCATGTGGCAAAGATGTATTCTTACCTGATAGGGCAATAGTGTCAAAAGACAATGCCTCTGCCCCATTCTTTAGCATAAAATAATCGAGTTCAAGTTGAATTTCACGCTCGGTTCTTCCAACAGAAATAAAATCAAGCATATGCTCAAAACCCTGTTCGGCAATTCTCTGTGCAGCAATAATTTTATCAATCTGTTCCTGAGTTTTGACAATTCTAAGACTGTTTATCAAATTAGAAAAGCTGCTGTCCGAAACCACCTGGGCATTGAGTTTTTTTCTGTAATCCTCCAGTTGTGCAACGGTGCATCTATCACTTTCAACTGCAATAGTTTTTGCATTATGCATTTCAATCAAAGCATTGACCTGTTCAAACAGATTCTTCTGCAAAATAACTTCTACATGTGAATTGCCGTTAAGTAATTTCCGTGCTTTTTCAATATATCTGAAATCAATGATAAAGTAACCCTGTTCCTTGAACACCAAAAGAGTTCCTGCACTGGACTTCATACCTGTAAAATATCTTCTGTTGACATCAGAGGCTATAATACCGCATTCCGCTGATGTTCCAAGCTTTGTCATAAGACTTTCAAGAGCAGATGTACAATGATTATTCATTAAACCGTTTCTTCCTATTCTTTAAAAATTTCAGCAAGAGCGTCAACCGCAAGCAAATATGATGCCTTTCCGAATCCTGCAATTTGCCCTAAACATACAGGAGAAATCACTGAATGATGACGGAACTCCTCTCTTGCATGGATATTACTCATGTGCACTTCAACCACATGAATTTTTATTGCTGAGATTGCATCTCTGATGGCATAGCTATAGTGTGTATAAGCACCTGCATTTATAATAACTCCGTCATATTTTTTTCTTGCATCATGAAGCTTGTCAATAATTTCACCCTCATGATTTGACTGAAAAATATCGCACTCAAAGCCTTTGCTTTCAGCTTTTGCAATGATTTCAGCATTTATGCTTTCAAATGTATCTGAACCGTATACTCCTGGTTCACGCTCGCCAAGAAGATTTAAGTTTGGTCCATGAATAACAAGTATTTTTTTCATATAAACACCTCTTAATTTATTCTAAATGCATTTTATAGAATTTTGCCTTAAAAGTTTCACTGCCGTCAAACTTAGAATATTCACCATAATGTGAAAACTTTAATCCGCACTTTTCCATAACCCTGCCCGACGCAGGGTTTTCTACCGCATGGTCGGAAATAAAATCCCTTGCTCCGCATTCCTTATACGCAAATTCTATCATTCGTTTTGTGACTTCGGTTGTATAGCCCTTGTTCCAGCAATCATAGCTCATATTATAGCCAAAAGACCAAGCATTTTCCGGTTTATAATAGCGAATACCGCCCGAACCAATTAATCTGCCATTTTCCTTTAAAACAAATCCCCAGTTAAAATTATTATCAGACAAATCCTTTAAGGATTCAAGCCACGCTATTGTTGTTTCAATATTTTCGTGCCTTGAATATATCATATACTTTGCAACTCTCTCATCGCTTGCCCATGTAAAAACTTGCTCAGCATCGTCAACTGTCAGTGGACGCAAAATGAGTCGTTCGGTTTCAAGTATTGGTTCTTTCATACGCTCACCTTTTTACCAATTACTTTACAGATAAATAATACTGTTTCATCGTCAAGGCATCCTCAGCTTGGGTCCCTGCAC
>CAMWVM010000071.1 GCA_947177715.1 uncultured Ruminococcus sp. | reverse complement strand
AATGGTTGGTGCTACAGTAGCTTGCGCTGTTGCTGTTGAAGAATCAATGAAATAATATAAGAAGAACAGCTTTTGATTATTAGCTTAAGTTTAATAATACTTTTTAATAAAAAACAGGATGGTTATACCATCCTGTTTTTTTATTATGGATTTTATACAGAACTTTAAAATTTCTTTGTGCAACCCTACAAATTTCGACATTTTTATTATTTTTATTGCATAAAAAGTTAATAAGATCGATTTTAGCATTTAGGGAGGTGTAGTTAAAAACTAAGGCAGTAAAAAATAAGAATTAAAAATTTAGGGGGAAAATAAATGAATAAAATTAAAAAAAGAATTTTAAGTACATTAACAGCCTTATCATTATTGGTCACTAACTCGACCATATCAGTATTTGCAGAAGATAATATAATTGAAACTAACGTCAATATGCAAACTGATGAAAATATCTCAATAATTGATCAAGAAATTGAAACATATCCTGTTGAAGAGCTTACTGAATATAGAACCGATAACCAAAAGCGTTTTCTCATGAGCGATAAAAGCATTAAGGCTGTTGTATATTCAGAACCTGTTCATTACGAAAACAATGGTGAATTTGTTGATATTGATACTACATTGCAATATGAAGATTCAACTGATAGTTCCGATGTTAATGGATATATTTCAGGCAATGGAGATTTTCAAGTCAAATTTGCGAAGAATGCTAATTCAGGACAGCTCGTATCGCTTAAAAAAGGTAAATATAAGCTTTCGTGGACGAATAAAAGTAAATTAAATACATTTTCGTCCAAAAATATGATAGTTCAGGGCAAAGGAAAATGCAATTCATTAATTGAACAAAATATAATTAATTCTTCTCAAACAGTTAAATACGAAAATATTTCCCCTAACACTGATTTGCAATATATTTTCAGCGGCAGTGGTCTTAAGGAAAATATTATAGTTAAGGAAAAGCAGGATGATTATTCGTATTCTTTTGAGCTTAAAGCTAATAATCTTGTTTTAAATATTAAAGATAATCAAATAGAGGCATGTGATAAGAATACCAATGAAATTATTTTTGAAATTCCTGCACCCTATATGTATGACGCAAAGGGAATCAGTTCAGACTCTGTTACATATAACTTGAAGCAAAAGAATAGCAAGTATACTTTTACAATTACGGCTGACTCTGAATGGGCGAATGCAGAAGAAAGAGAATTCCCTATTGTTATTGACCCTCAGGTAAGCACAAAACAACGCAGACAAAATATTACCTCAGCATATATCACTTCCGGAAATCCTAATGTAAATCATGGCATTGAAACTCGTATGACTGTTGGTAAAGATTCAGCAGGTGCAGGTAAACTTCGAAGTTTGATAAAATTCGATCTCCCAAGCATAGACAAAAGCGACATGATTGTGGATGCAACACTTTCTTTGGGACAAATAGGTGTTTATTATTACGCATCCACTACTCCAGATGCTGCTATAAACGCTTATATTGTTAATGAAAATTGGGAAAAGAATAAGGTAACATGGAACAATCAACCTGCATTATTAAATAATTATGCGCTTGATTATACATTTGCCAAGAAATCTGAAGCATCAACAGGCGTTCAGAAGGACTGGAATATCACTAAGGCAGTAAAAAGCTGGTATGAAGGAACGGTAGCCAATAATGGAATTATGCTGAAATCTGCTGTAGAAGGTGTTTCGGATATGGCAGGATCATGTATTTATGCAAATTATTATACTGAAGATAATACTCAAACATCTGGTTATCCGATTATGACGATCGTATATCGTAACAACAAGGGCTTGGAAGACTACTGGAGTTATACAAGTGCTTCTGCCGGTATTGCAGGAACTGCAAATGTGAATGACTATTCAGGAAATCTTGTATTTACAAGTTCAGATACTTCTACATCAGGATTGCTTATGCCTGTAACCATTGAACGAGTATATAACGGTTATATGGCAAATCAGCTATATAAAGATGTAAAGCCTTATGTAGGCAGAGGTTGGAAACTTAACATCCAGCAAACAGTACGTACTACGAATATTGATAAGTTTCCATATGTTTATGAAGACGGAGACGGAACAGAACACTATTTTTATCAAAAGTCAAGCAGCGAATGTATTGATGAGGACGGTTTAGGATTAAAAATAACTAAAACAAATTCAGGATATACCATTTCAGATGATGACGGAAATAAAATGTATTTTAATTCTAAAGGTAATCTAATCAAATCTGTTGACAACAATAATATAAGTATGGTTATTACCTATGCATCTGATAATGAAACTATCACCAAAGTAACAGATGGTTCAGGACATGTAATAACTCTTACAAGTGACAGTGAATATCATTATTTAAGAAAAATTACAGATTCAGCCGGAAGAAGCATTACATATACTTATACATCATCTTCTCCCAGTCTTGGTACTGTAACTTATCCGGATGCAACAAAAAGTACATATACTTATGACAGTGACAATGCGCTTAAAACGGCATACGGAAGCGACGGTTGCGGTTTAACTTTTAATTATAGCTCATTAAAAACAGGTAAAAGAGTTTCTCAGGTTACTGAGAAGAATTTTAATGACAATAAAACAGGACAAACAGTAAAATTCAGCAGAACGAATTATAATGAAACTGTTATTACTACTTCAGGTGTAGATGGAATTATAAATACTGATGATGATGTTAATACTACATATCAATTTGATAATTACGGCAGAACTAAATTAACATTTTCAAAAAGCGGAAGCGGTTATCTGAATTCAACTGCATATACATATACTTCTGCAGAAGCAAACAGTTCTGCAAGCAATATAAAACAATTAAACAGAATATCTAATGCAGGTTCATTCGGGAAAGTCTGCGTTAACTTTGCTAAAAACACCAGCTTTGAAACTAACGAAGACGGATGGAAGTATGCCGATTGGGGTGGAACAGTTACCGGAAGCCATGCACGTGTAACGACCAGTTCATTATTTGGAAAAGGGTCTTATAAATTCAAGGTAACCGAAACAACAGGAGGAGCAGGAGCAAGAATATATCAGGATTATAAATCTCCTTATGTAAAATCCGGAGCTACATATACTCTTTCTGCATATGTCAAAACTACAGATGTTCAGTCAGCAGGAGGAAAAGGAGGCGCCTGCGTTGCGTTTTACATTAATAGCGACAGCGGGTCAAGTACTGTGTATTCAGATTTTGTTACAGGAACTACTCCTTCGGCAATTAACGAAGGTTGGCAAAGGATTTCAGTAACAGTAACTCTTCCAAGTGATTTTAATTATCTGAGAGCTGATCTTTCACTTAAAAATGCAACTGGTGAAGCATACTTTGACGGCATTCAGGTAGATAATTCAAGTGTGGTAAATAGCTATAATCTGATTGAAAACAGCAGCTTTGAAGTTAATTCTTCAAGTGCTCCTACTAACTGGACTATGGGCGTAGGTACTGAATCAACTGACGGAGTTCAGACATCAAGTGGTTTATTCGGATCAAATTTGCTTAAGTTCACAGGCAATCCCACTAAAACCAAACAGGTCTATCAAACTGTTAATATCAAGGGAACTGAAAACTCCACTTTTATTCTCAGTGGATGGGCAAAAGGCAATTCCGTTGCAGCCAATGAACAAAACAGCGCAAGAAAGTTTGAGCTTATAGCCAGAGTAAATTACAGTGACGGCACATCTGTTGATAAATCACCTGCATATTTTAATACCACAGTTTCTTCATGGCAATATACCGCGATCCCATTTAATCTTTCAGACGGTACGTCAGCTAAAAAAACTCCTGTTTCAATAACAATATACTTACGATATTATGCACAGGCAAACAGCGTCTATTTTGACGGTATTCAGCTTGTGCAGGAACCAGCACCAAGTTATACTTATGACTCTGACGGAAATGTTATATCTGTAGCACAGAACGCAGAAAATAAGTCAAGTATGAAATACAGCAATTCCGATTTAATTTCTGCTACTGACCCTAAAGGATATAATTACAGCTATGAATATGATGATAAGCATAATATGACTGTTGCAAAGAGCCAAAATAATGTTAAATATAAATATGAATATACTCCAAAAGGTGAAGCAAAAGCACTTAACATTACAAATAATGCGGAAAACTTATTCATTAGTTCTAATGTAAATTACACATCAGATGACAGCAGCACAGGAATAAAAGCGGGTGCATATTTAAAAGAATCGTATGATCAGAATAAGAATAAAACCTCATATGATTATGATCTTAAAAAAGGCACTCTTAAATCTGTAACTGACGCAAAAGGTAATGTAACATCATATACATATAATCCATCAAATGATGCTATCAAATCAGTTTCATCCGGCGGTATTACAACCTCTTATGAATATTCTGACGGAAGACTTTCAAAGATAAATCATAATTCAACACAGTATGGATTTACTTATGATTCCTTTGGAAAAACTGTTTCAACAAAAGTTGGAAGCAGGACATTAAGCACAAATAAATATGGTTCATATAACGGTGATCTTGAAAGTATCACATACGGAAACGGAAACACAAGATCATATACATACAATGTTTTCGGTCAATTATCAACTCAGAAAGTAAACAATACAACGGCATACAAATGGGGTTATACAACATCGGGAAGAAATATATCTCATACCGATTTGATAAACAAACTGAAATATACATATGAATATGACTCGATTAACAGACTTGCAAGACAGCATGTATATAATACAGATAATTCTTCCCTACTCTATACAAGCGAATATGGCTATGACGTAAATAACAATGTAACACGTTTCACTAATATAGCAGGAGGAAGAGCGTTAACGCAAAAATATGAATTTGGCAAGGATAATCTTCCAAGCAAATATCATATAAGCGGTACAAGAAATCATACTTATTCTTACGACAGCCTTAACAGACTTAAATCAACTGTGATCAGTACCAACACGCCTGTTAATATTAATTATTACTATTATATTTCGTCCGGCAGAAATGCATCGGGTGAAACAAAATATCGTACTACACAGCTTGGTACCGAATATATTGGCAACACAGGGTATCAATATATATATGACAGTTTGGGCAATATTACCACGATTCAAGAGGGCACAAGAGGCGGAACGGAAGATACCCCTGTTTTTCAAAATAAGAAAACAATGGTTACCTATACTTATGATTCTCTAAATCAATTAAAAAGAGAAAATAACCTTTACTTAAACCAAACTTTGGTGTATAATTATGATAAGGGAGGAAATATAACCTCCAAGGTTATCTATCCGTATACAACAGCTGCTGATTTAAGGAATGTTGACCCTATTGAAACTATAAACTATCAATATGGTGACAGTGGCTGGAAGGACTTGCTTACTTCATATAACGGCGAAGCAATCACTTATGATACCATAGGAAATCCGCTTACATACAAGGGCAGCACTCTTAGCTGGACAGGCGGCAGAGAACTTAAATCGCTGAGCAACGCTGACAACAAGATAACATATACATATGACGCTGACGGTTTGAGAGCATCTAAAACCGTAAACGGAGTAAAGAGCACTTATGAATATGTGGGTGGTCAGCTTGTTTACGAAAAACGCGGCAATATGGACATATATTATTGGTATGATTCATATGGTAATCTTTCAGCAATCAGATATGCCGACGGAACAGTAGATAATATTTATTATGTGGTATGTAACAGCAGAGGCGACGTTGAGGCATTTTATAATGGCTCGGGAACGGTTAAATCCAGATATGTATATGATTCCTGGGGCAATGTAATCAAAGTCGTTAATGCAAACGGTGTGGAGATAACTAATCAAAACGACGTAGCATTCATTAATCCGATACGTTATCGTGGTTATTATTTTGATTCGGAAACAGGCTTATATTACCTAAAGAGCCGTTATTATGACCCGCAGGTTGGCAGATTTATTAATGCGGACGGATATGCTTCAACAGGTCAAGGCGTTCTCGGAAACAATATGTTTGCGTATTGTGGGAATAATCCGGTGAATTGTGTTGATCCTACAGGACATTGGCCGCAATTTTTGAAAGACATTGGAAATGCAATTTGTAGTGCGGCAAAAACTGTTGTCAATACAGGGAAGAAAGTAGTCAAAGCGATTAAAGGTTCAGTTCAAGTGGAAGGCGGACTGGGATATGGATTTGGAGTATCAGGTTCGGTAGGACAAATAAAGGGTAAGGCTTCAGCTTATCAAGATGATTTTACAATTGGCTGGAAGAATAATCAGTCCTATACAGCTATTAAAGGCAGTGCGGGACTATCTGTACAAGTGGGTGAAAAAAATAGATTTGGTGTATCTACGGATTATGAACACAGATTTGAAACAGATTGTGTTAGAGACTGGGATGAACACACTACTTTGTCTTCGCCTGTTAGTGTTTATACTTGTGAAAAAACTGTTAAAAATCCAGTGCAATTTAATATTCCTCTAATTGATCCAGTGGAAGGAAATTTATCCGAAGAGTCAACTATTGGAATAAGTGGTGATGTTCATTGCATTATAGGAGGACATTTTTCAATATCATGGGATCCTTCTGAGTTTATGAGGATTATGAATGAATAGTAGGAGATTATTTATGAAAAAATATTTGATATTTAAAAACAGGAAATTTAAAATAATTTCAATAATTCTATTAATATATTTACTATTTGCAACTGTAGTACTTATTTGTTTTTATTCCATACGAAATAATCCAACGGACAAAATAGCAATGCCTTATGTTTGGAATGACAAAGATTTTCAAAATCAATATGGAGAAATAAGTTCTGTTTGTAGATATCATGGTTATGAAACTAAAAAAACAGAAAAAGAAATGAAAGTTCCTTATGTTGTAGAAACAAAGAATTACAATGTTTATGTAATCTTGCAAAAAAATGATGATGACTGGGATGCTGTTTCCTTAGATATTCTAGATGTAAAAGAGGTGCAACAAAATGTCAATAAAACTTAAAAGGCTATTAGCAGGTTTAATAGATTTTTATATTATTTGTTTCATATCATCATTTTTAGTTTATTTTATAACACTTGGCAAAATGAATGTTTCCTTTTTGTCTTTATCTACATATCTTTTATCTGTGTATGCATTAGTAATTTATAAAGATAATTTTTTTGGAAATGCAAGTATAGGCAAGAAGATTTTAAAAATTAAAATTATTAGTACAAATCAAACAGGATTAAATTTAATAACTAATTTTAAGAGATCTTTATTGTTGGTGTTACTTCCTATAGAATTATTATTAATCATAATAGATAATAAAAGATTAGGTGATATGTGGGCAAAAACAACAGTTATAGAAAGTTAAATTGATGTTTTAGTTTTTTGAGCATTCCAGCCCAGTTGAACAGCTGGGCTGGAATATAGCTTAAGATCGTCACAC
>CAMWVM010000070.1 GCA_947177715.1 uncultured Ruminococcus sp. | reverse complement strand
TATCCAAGTGTAACAGTGAACACATATCTTCCTGCAGTAACAAACTTCAAAGCAAATGCAGATGTAAACAGCGTAAAGCTGACATGGGATAAGGTTACTGGAGCACAGGGATATATCATATACAAATATGATACCGCAAAAAAATCATATGTACGTGTAACAAAGACTACAAACACCAATAACAGCTATACGGTCAGTGGACTTAATGCAGGAACATCAAATAAATTTGCAATAAAGGCGTATAAGACCATAGACGGAAAAGAATGTGCAAGTAAAACATATCCAAGTGTAACAGTGAACACATATCTTCCTGCAGTAACAAACTTCAAAGCAAGTGCAGATATAAACAGCGTAAAGCTGACATGGGATAAGGTTACTGGAGCACAGGGATATGTAGTATATTGGTATGATACTGCAAAGAAGTCATATGTGAGAGTAACAAAAACAACAACCAATGTCAACACATATACAGTGAAAAATCTTGCTTCGGGAACAAGCTATAAATATGCAATAAGAGCATACAAAACAGTTGACGGGAAAGAAGTGCTAAGTACTACGTATCCATCTTTGTCTTGTAAATTGGTTTAAATGTAAAAAGCAGAATCCTTTTATGATTCTGCTTTTTTATTTTGTAACGCAGGTTACATTCATGTTTAATATGGTATTTGCTTTTAACACATCAAAATTATCTTTGTATTCAAGATGAATCTTAGGATAATAATGTCTGATAAGTCTGCATAAATCAAAGATATCAGCATTATATTCAAACATAACTTTGTTAAATGTATCTTCACATTGTTTTTTAATTTCACTTTCAACTATTGACGCTATTTTTTCTTGATCAGGTTCCGTGTAATTACTGTTGTCAATAGTAGCGACTAATGAAAGTTCCACATCATATATTATTTTATTGTCTTTTATATTAATCTTAGATTTGGAACGCCGTTTTTTGAGGTTTACACCTATTTTTGTACCCTCAAAATCAACGGTAACCATTCCGTACTCAGTGCGATCATTTATAAAATTAACACACTGAGTTTCCTGTGCATCAAGTTCTCCCACGATTTTCCCTTTGCTGATAACTGCATTTTTTTCTATGGATATAATTGACGCTTGATTGGATTGGCTCTCTTCTCCGCCTCCGGACTGACCTTGTTTTTCTTGACTGCCGCCTTTCTCACCACCTTGTTCGCCGCCGGAAGATTGTCCCTCAGAAGATTGCTCACCTTGTTCGCTTTGAGATGATTCATCTTGCTGATTAATTGATATTACAGGCAGGGCAACTGATTTGTCAGATTTTCTGCATTGATTAATGAAATCTACCATGCTTGATGGAACGGCAGTGCCTTTGTCACGATACATATCAACTATTTCTTTAAAATTCTCCATGGTGATAGTGCCTGTAGGAATTTGCACATTCAGTACTTCTTTTGCTGTTTTTTCTGCGAGAACAACATCAACACCAAGAAAGTTATCTTTGTTTCTTATGAAGTAACTCAGAAGTTGCTCCGGTTCAGATAAATCTGTTTCGGAGCCAATGACAATTACCTGATTGTGACCTATAAAAAGATAATTTCCAAGCTGATTTTCACATAATGACATTGCTTCATTAAAGGTTGGGGCAGTGTTTGAAATGATACGAGTATTAGTTTTGCTGGGGTCAATTTGAGTATCGGAACCTGCACCGTCTGATTTAAAAATTTGAAGAGTAACAGTGCATCCTGAATCATCTTCATCGATTCCTACAGCATGGACAAGTGTTCGGTCGGATATATCAATAGATCTGTCATTGCCCACAGCTGCGAGCACAAGCAGCAGGATTATAATCCACACAGTAAATCGTTTCAATGTATCACCGCCTTTTAATTAGATTTTCTTTTTTTAAAGAATAATAAAATTAATGGAATAACAGCAAGAAGAATAATCATTGCTAATGACTGAATTTTTGCGAAATTAATTGCTTCCCATTTTTCTTTTAGTAAAATCGGTAATGTTATAGCGGCAGCTATGAAAAGAGAACAGCCTTCGCTGATTATCGTATTAAGCTTCGGGAATATCTGATGAATGCAATATTGAGAGCATATAGTGAAAAGTGTGATTTTTATTATTGCACATAATGTCCAGAAAAGCATGAAAAAGGCTTCGTAGTGTTCTATAATCTTTGTTTGAGAAAATGCTGAAAGAGTGTAGAACGGAAGCTTTGAGAGTGATACATAGTCGCCTAAAACCATTACAACAGCAAGTATCGAAACAACTGATATAAAAAGTTTGATACTTAAAAAGCCATATACAGTTCTTGCGGGTCGGTTTCTCAGAGTTTCCATGAGAATAATAAATGCGACCAATTCCTGTGAGCATGAAATAAATTTCGGTAAGCTTTTTATTACATCGTTTACAGGACTTTTAACAGCTATATTCAGTTCGACAAAATCAATATGGTGTTCAAATCCGGTCAGCACAAGTATCAGACTTATTAGTGTAACAACAGCTATAATGCCTGTTGTTCTGGCAAGAGTAGAAATACCTGTGTGAGCGACATAAAGTGAGGCTGCGGCAATAATTATGATTATCGCCCATGAAGCATAGGTATCTGAAAAACAATATTCCAAGAAAAATGACAGATCTCCCATGGAATCAATTAATGCCCATAATGAAGTTAACAGAAAGAGAATACTGATGGTTATTCCCAAAATTCGATTCTTTGAATTTGCAAATGAAAAAATGCTTTCACCGTTGTTTTTATTATAAAATGCAATTATAGGAATCATGAGAATTCCTTGAAGAATCGTTGTAATAACAGCGGCGATTATAATAACTACCCCGTTTTCGTCTATGTCGGGAATATAGGTCATAACAGTGAAGAGCTTACAGCACAAAAGTATAGTTATAAATTGCAGTGACGATATTTTTCTCATTAAAACACCAATCCTTTAGAAATGTTGCGTCTTTATTTATCTTCTGTATAGTCCTCAATTGTGGAGTGGCTTTTCTCCATAGATTTGAAGGACGCTCTTGTAAATACGTCCACGCTTCCTCTTTTTGAGAAAGGTGAAACAGGGGCAGTGTAAGGGATATTAAATTCATCCATTGCACAAACATTTGCTATTACTACTATTGCACAAATGGCAATGCCGAAAAATCCTGCGGCACCTCCTGCAAATATAAATGCAAGTCTTATTACAGAGGTTTGTTGATTAAGGCTGGGGATAATAAATGAAGCCGTTGCAGTTAATCCTACAATAATTAAGAGGGGTGCTGAAATGATACCACTTTTAACAGCAGCATCGCCGATAATAAGTCCTCCGACGATTGAAATCGCACTTCCCACTGCTGACGGAAGACGAATACTGGCCTCACGCATAAGCTCCAAAAGAGCCATTATAATCAGTATTTCAACAAACAGAGGATAAGGGGTTGCTTGTTCTGATGCAGAGAGATTTAGCAGCAGCTTCAAATTGAGCATTTCCGGGTGATAGCTTGCTGCCGCTACATAAATCCCCGGAAAGGCAACAGCAAGAAAGAAGGCTAAATATCTTATCCATCTAAGATAAGTTGTGAAATAACTTTTCCAGCAGTAATCGTCGATTGTCTTGAAGTTTTCGACAAAGAGTGTAGGACAAACAAGAGAAAAAGGAGTTCCGTCAATTAGAATACAAACTTTTCCGTCATTGATCTTTGTACAAAGCACGTCAGGCCGTTCGGTACTCCCAATGTTTGAAAAAAGATTTTCCTGTATTCGTTCTTCAATAAATGGTCTTATATAGCCACTGGAAATAACCGTGTCAAGTTTAATGCTCTTTAATTTTTTTCTTATTCTGTCTACCATTTCAGGGGGGGCTTTATCCTGCATATAAACTATGCAGATATCTGTAGAGGAAAGTTCTCCAACCTGAAGCATTTCAAATCTCAGAGATGGACTTTTCATTCGGCGGCGTATAAGAGATATATTTGTTCTTATGACCTCTGTAAAAGCTTCCTGTGAGCCCATAAGGTTATGTTCGCTTGTAGGCTCTGAAATAGATTTTTTCTCATACCCTTGAATTCCAAGGGCTATTCCTTTTGGAATGCCGTCAATAAAAATCAGGGCAAACCCTGAGAATAAGTCCTGCATAACACTGCCATAAGTGTAAAGAATATGGCGTTCCGCAGTAAGCAGGCTTTCTTTTGTAACAAACTGATACACTCCAACGTTTGGATTTTCATCCTTGGGAATATTTAATCCCATAAGCGGCTGAAAAACCAGTTCGGCCATTGCATTTGTTGATACCATGCCTTCAATGGTAATAAGAGCACATGGGGCACCGCAAATATTTATTTCCATGACGTTCAAATCCATAGTGTTGCCGGTTATAGAACGGCAATCTAATATGATTTGGTCAAGCCTTGAAGAAATTTTCGCATCTTTATAGTTTTTAAAATCTGGTGAGCTGCTCATTTTATATCCTTTCACAAAAGCATTTGCTTTTTAAGTTTCTATCATTGATATTGTTAGCTGGTTAATGCTGAATATTCAGGAATGTTGAGAGAATATTATTAAGGAACACATTTTTTATTAAAATGGAGGAAAAAGTTTTGCTCATAGTATTTTTTCGTGCAATAATTCTTTATATAATAATTATCTTTTCAATAAGGCTTATGGGAAAACGTCAGTTAGGAGAATTACAGCCATCTGAACTTGTTGTTACAATTTTAATGTCTAATATTGCAACTTTGCCTATTGAGGACATTAACATACCTATGATAATGGGTGTAGTACCGATTTTTACTTTAGTATGTCTTGACGTAGGATTATCACATTTATCATTGCTTTCAAGAGGTTTTCGCAGAATTATTTCAGGAAGCCCTAAGATCATTATAACTGACGGTAAAATTGATCAAAAGCAAATGAAAAAGTTAAGGTTTACCATTGATGATTTGATGGAATCACTGAGAAGCGTTCAGGTCTTTGATATTACCGAAGTGCAGCTTGCAATAGTTGAAACAACCGGCAAGATATCTGTTTATCAAAAACAAAATTTACAACCCTGTACGCCTCAGGATATGGGTATGAATAAAAAAAGCAAGAATCCACCTCAGCTTGTTATTGATGACGGCGAAGTAGTGGAAAACGCTCTGAATTTCATTGGGCTTAATAAAAAGTGGCTGTATAATATTTTGAAAAAAGAACAGTGTGAGATTGAAAATGTTTTTATGATGACTGCTGACGAGGATAAAACTTATAAGCTTGTAAGGAGAGAACTGGATTGAAAAGAATAACCTTGTGCATTGGAATTTTTATAGCAATAATAGTTGTTTCTATAGGTTCCCTTTTTTTACTGCACAAAAACAATAAAGAACTTACAGAAAAAATAGACGAAATTATAGAGCTTTATAATAATGAATCTGATGAAGTGTCAGATAAGGTAAACGATTTGGAGAAATATTGGGACGATTATTATATCCGAATTTCATTTGTGGCACAGTCCTCAACGCTTGATGATATTTCATATTCGGTGGCAAAGCTTCTTCCTCTATATGAGCAGGATTCAGATGAGTTTGTTTCCGAATGCGAAAGCATAAAATACTGGATAAAACGTGTCTATGACAGTCAGTTCCCTCATTTTTATTCCGTATTTTAGTATGGCTATTGAAATCACTGGAAAAATGTATTATAATATTGTTATATTAAATATGGTTTAGCTGAAAAAGAGCATGAGTGAGGTGTTTATATGAAAGTAACTTTTATAGGTGCAACGCATGAAGTAACAGGAAGCTGTACATTTATTGAAGCGTGCGGAAAAAGATTTCTTGTGGACTTCGGAATGGAACAGGGTGTGGATATATATGAAAACAAGCAAATCCCTTCCGCTCCGTCAGGGATAGATTTTGTACTGCTTACTCATGCTCATATTGACCATTCAGGACTTTTGCCATTGCTTTATGCAGGTGGGTTTTCAGGTAAAATATACGCAACCCAAGCAACCTGTAATCTTTGCGATATAATGCTCCGTGACTCGGCTCATATACAGGAATTTGAAGCGGAATGGCGCAATAGAAAAGGAAGAAGAAAGGGCCAGGAAGAAACTGAACCTTTGTATACCATGAAGGACGCTGAGGGAGCTATAAAATGCTTTGTTCCTAATCAATATGGTGAGAAGTTTTCGATTTGCGACGGAATAGAGGTGCGGTTTGTTGACGCAGGACACCTCCTTGGTTCGGCTTCTGTGGAAATATGGATCACCGAACAGGATATAACCAAAAAATTTGTATTCTCAGGTGATATCGGAAATCTGAATCAGCCACTTATAAGAGATCCTCAGTATATAGACGAAGCGGATTATGTTATAATGGAATCTACATACGGAAACCGTGTACATGAAAAGCCTATTGATTATGCGAGAGCTTTAGCTGACGTGCTTCAGGATACGTTTGATAAGGGCGGAAATGTAGTAATTCCAGCATTTTCAGTGGGAAGGACACAGGAAATGCTGTATTTTATAAGACGTATAAAAGCTGAAGGTATGATGAAAAACTACAGCGATTTCCCTGTTTATGTAGATTCTCCTTTAGCTATAGAGGCCACTGAAATATTTAATAACAATAAGGACTCCTGTTTTGACGAGGAAGCAATGGGTTATGTTAATCAGGGTGTAAATCCAATAAAATTTGACGGATTGAAAATAGCTATTACAAGTGATGAATCCCGTGCTGTAAATTTCGATAAGACACCAAAAGTGATTATCTCTGCCAGCGGAATGTGTGAGGCGGGAAGAATAAAACATCATTTGAAGCATAATCTTTGGCGCAGTGAATGTACTGTTCTTTTTGTGGGTTATCAGGCTGTAAACACATTAGGCAGAAAAATTTGTGACGGTGCAAAAAAGGTAAAATTATTTGGTGAGGAAATTGCAGTTAATGCAAAAATCAGAATACTTCCGGGAGTAAGCGGTCATGCAGACCTTAAGGGACTTAATCAATGGATATCTAATATAAATAACCCTGATAAGGTCTTTGTGATTCATGGAGAGGACCTGGTTGCAGAGGAGTTTGCTGCACACCTGAGAAAAGATATGTCTATTGACGCTTATTGCCCTTTCAGCGGAGCTGTTCTTGACGGACTAAGCGGGGAGTTCATTCAAGGAGAACCTGTTAAGATTGCAAAATCTCAGAAACTTGAATCTACCGCTTATCAACGTCTGACTTCTGCGTTGGAAAGGCTTACAAGACTGGTAAATCAAAGCGCAGGACTTACCAATAAAGAGCTTGCAAAAATGACAGATACGCTGAATAATTTATGCAGCAAGTGGGAGGAGTAACCGCTTTTTTATTAAAAGCATACTATACTTATAAACCAATTTTAGTCCTGAAAAAGTTCAAATAAGGGTTTGCCCGTTTTCAACGTGGCAAGGTCAGCTTCAGCTGACGTTTTTAGTGGGAGAT
>CAMWVM010000069.1 GCA_947177715.1 uncultured Ruminococcus sp. | reverse complement strand
ATTTGATATATATCGCCTAGATAGATAATCTATTTAGGCGATATATAAATTTTATTAAGAAACAGTAGTTTTCATAATACCATACTTAGAGTTAGTAATAAGACCTACTGCCCATCTCTTATGGAGTGAAGATTTCTGAGTGAGATTTGAGTTTCCAAACTGATCACCTGTAATTGCAAGTGTGTCACCCTCAAATACAATCTGTACAAGTTTTCTTGTCTGTGGAGATACAAAATAAATGTATCCATCATCAAGAGCAAAGTCGTAATCTTCACTATCCCAGTTAATCTTCTGTGAAATAGCTACCAACGGAACATTCTTAAATACAGGGAGATATCCCATCTTAGTATATTCTTCGCCAATACCCATCTTCATGTAATCGTTTGTAGGAAGAATTGTTCCAAGTCCAAGTTCTGTACCGATAGCAACGACTCTTGCACCACCATTAGCAGCCTGTACTCTCTGTGCCAGTTTCTTAAATGCTGTTTCAGAATAAGCATTTTCCTTAAAGTTAGTTGTAAGAGTATCAAATGAAGTCTTAACTGCTGCCATAACGTCAATAGCAATTTCAGACTCAATTGAAAGAATTACCTTCATGGCATAGTCTGCCAATGACTCCTTGCCAGCAAGAACCCTGTAAAGGTCAACTTCTGTTGTAATTGTATGGTTCTCAGGAACAAGTGTCTTGGTACCTGTAAACTGTTTTTGAACTTCAACGTGTCTACGACTGTTACCGTTTTTAACAACCTTAAACAAATCTGCCGACTTGATATCAAATTCTGCGGTATCGCCGTAACCAATATTAGTTACCTCAGCAACATTCATAAAATCTTCTTTAACAATTGCAGGTGTAACAATATCAATCAACTTATTTACAACTGCAAATGTAGCCCACTGATACTGTGGGTTAGTTGAATATACTGCTTTATCTACAAAAGAGCAGTCAAGGTTAGCTAACTTGCAAACCTCAGATTCAATAGCCTTGTTTACTAAAGCTTCTTTATCCTCAAGTGAGCAGCTAACATCAAATGTGCCTTTCTTTGAGAAATTCTCCACTCTATAATGTGTCACATAATCTTTCCATGCAGGAATAAGATTCTTTTCTGCATTTTCTGAAAACTTAATTACATTTCTCATGTATCAATACCCCCTTATTTTATTCAGCTACTACAACTGCTTCAATTGTCTTAATTCTCTCAGAACCAACAGAAACAAAACTTGTACCTGTGATTTCAAGACTAAGACCTGAAGGAGCCTGACTTGTTGCATATGTCAATACAGTGTCTGATGCAGTCGGATTAAGATGCGTAGCTGATTTTTCTGTTCCTGCAACTACAGTTACAGCAACTTCATCGCCTACCTTTGGAATAAAGAAGTTTACTGTCTTATTTGCAGGGAATACGATATCCCTCGGATCATTGCCAACTCTATGTCCATTTACTATAGGTGCGTCTGAATTATATACAATACCGAACTTCTTTGTGTCATCTGTAGGTACTGTAAGCTTATAAACTCCATTAATCTTTTCGCCAACAGATACAATATCTCCATTTCTAAGTTCAATTTCTGCTGAACCAGTTTTTACAAAAGCATCTACATTATCAGCAGCAATACTTCTTGGAATAAAAATATTCTTTTCTGTACTCATTTGCGTTACCTCTTTTCTTAGTTAAAATTCATTTTTTAGTCTATTCCATACGTTTGCACTATCTGTTACAACATTTACAGGAATAGGTTTTCTAATAGTTGATTTAGTACTTGAGCAATTAAGTCCCTTATCAAAAGCAAATGCCTTCAATTCATTTTTGAATGCATCAATATTTTCACATTTAATTGACTTTTCACGCCACTCAGCAATTTCGGATGCTGACAAAATATCTGATACATCGGAAAGTGCACATTCAATAGCAAGTTTCATTTCTGTGTTTTCCTTGTTTGTCTTGTACTCGGAGAGTTCTGAACATTTTGCTGTAAGTATATCACAATTCTCTTTAAGCTCATTATAACTGTTCTGAAGTATTGTATATTTAGTGCTCAATTCTTCAAATTTCAGTTTGTATTCCTGATTTTCAAAACAATTTTTCTCAATTTTAGAGGTTTCTTCAGAACATTCTTCTTTTGAATCATTATCTTCTTCAGCGTTATTTAGTGTTTCATCGTCTACTTCTGTAATAGTAGTTTTGCTCTTACTATGATTCTCGTAAGTGTTTCCAATATAATTACCATTATCATCATAGACATCTGTATCTTTTGATACGGATACTCTTACAGTATCATAAACTTTTGCGTTATCAAGTTCTTGTACTTCAGAATTATTATCCTGTTTAATTTCATCCATATTTTCATCTACTTTCTCAGAATTATATAGTGTATTTTTTATAAAATCTTCTTTGGCTTTTTCATAATCATTTTCAGAAAACTTAACTACTTCAATTTTTGCACCCTTAACTGCTGGATTAATATCTTCACCTAAAATAGTAACACCTGTATAACAATATTCAAGTACGTCAGTTCTGCGTTTTACTGAATTTTCTTTCTGTTTAATTAACCACAATTCTACACTTACGTCTTTAATGCCATCAGTACGCTTCAATATTTCTTCTAACTTTTCTGCATATACACGCCATATGTAACAATTTACTTCAACAAATGTTTTCTTGTATTTTTCAACGTAAACATATTCTATATTAGCATCATCTATATTGTTTGGAATAAAACCGCATGGAATTTCATGCTTTTCGTGACCTTTACAATCGTCAACCCAAAAGTCATATGCCCATAAAATAGGCTTTCCCAGTAGCGTTTCACTGGCATTCTTCACATTATCCAATTCAAAGTAATAATCATGTGAAGTCAGTCCATCTGAAAAACATCTAACCCTTGCCTTGATAAATTGAGAGTCGTTAACATCATCTAAAGTTTCAGAAAACTTAACCAAAATCATGTATAGTTTGTCCTCCTTTCCTTTTAGATATTATATTTAATATCTCATCAGATTTTCTAAATCCCCATTGGTTGTTCTTACAGCCAATAGTACAATAACCTAATGAGAGTAAATAATCTTTGGTGGAGGTATCAACTAATATAATGTTATCTTTATTTATATCCTCAAAGTTCCTAACAAACATAATGTCACCTATTCTTTTGTTGTTTCATTTGATCCATTGGTCTTAGTGTTTGCTCCGCTATCTGTCAATTCATCATCAGATTTGTTTGGTCTTCCAGCTTGTATATCTGAAGATGACATTGTGCTGCTCATTTGTATTGGTTTAAACATGTCGGGAATTCCCATACTATACATCATATTTATAGAGTTATTTGCTTCAGTTATATTCATCCCTCTTGATGAGAAAATTTCAGGTAAAATTAAACCATTTCTCATATCTTCATTAGATCGTTTAATTCGTTCTTCCTTATCCCATATCGTGCCGACAAATTTAACCTTAAATTTATATCTTTTAGTTCTTTTATTAATTTGATAGTTACAGAAATTTTCAAATTGGAAATAGAGTTTAGACATTTTTGCACCATGAAAAGTTTTATAAATATTTGCACTAGCAACATTCACATTATCGGTTAAACTAACAGCATTTGTGAGCATAGATTGATTTTGTATGTTTTTCAGTGTGGTTTCCAAAATATCACGTTCTGTAGCCGTAGGACTAAAATCAAACATTTTAAAATTTTCAAGAGGAGCTGCTTTAAAGTCAACTTTATCATGCAAAGTATTTTTAACGCTTGCTACAAATTCGCCTAATTCTTTTGCAGAAATAGCAAAATTATCTACTCGACTACCGCCTTTGTTATTGTTCACTCTAGGTACAGTCGCAACAATTACTTTGTAAACTTCTAATTCTTTTTTCAATTCTTCAAGATTTTTAAATTTATCAAGTTTAGCATAATCAATTAACATTCCCAGCAAAGGAGGCACAGAACCAGCATATTGAGGATTAAATTTAAATACCCAAGCATCATCGGGGTACATAGGAGTCCAATTCACCCAACTGCCGTTTCTATTAGGATAGTTTTGCGGTTTATTATTTTCTTTACCTTGTATGGCATTCTTATATCTTCTAATTAATTCAGGGGAATATCCTGAAATATCAACACCTACATTAGTGAAATAAGATAAGTCAAATGAAAATAAATATCCTAAATAACTTTCAGCATCAATAATACAATGAGAGGAGGGAAGTTCTTGCAGCCATATATGATCTTCATCATTACGAATGGATGTATAATATGTATCGTACATACACATATTCCAAAGTACTTTTAAAAATTCATCTTTAACATTAAAGCTTTGAAAGAATCTAGATATGACTTTATAGTCACGTTTATATGCATTAGAATTAAAATCTTGATGTGTTAGTTCGCTTCCATCAGGATTGCAAGGGATAGGTTCACTATCAAAGGTCAACATAGATGACCATAAATCTATAACATTCTTATACGACATAATTTCATTATGAAAACGATAGGATAATTTTCGTAATTCCTGTTCGCATAAATGTGGTTGCAAAATCATATGACGTATTTTATTAATATCATAAATTGTGCTATGCATATTTAAGTTTTTTAGACCACTATTTAATAACTGTGGTGTAAACCATATGTTATTATGCGATTTTAAATAAGACTGAAAATATGAACTGTCTGTCTTTTCATTTTGCAAAAAATATTCACCTCACTTTACATCCATGTATACTGTTTAAGTATATCTACATCAGATACATTTTCATTTGTTATATTATTTTCAAACTCCATTATATAGTAGATACAATATGCCAAAGCTGACCATCGGTCTTTATTCATTTTTCTTACTGATTTTTCAACAGTCAAATTACCGTTAGATAATATTTTAAGTTTAAGGTTAGCTATTTCTTCAAAAAGAAAATCAGTTTGGACATAAGGTAGTACATATTTTTCTGGATTTTCCCTTTCTTGAATCGTGAGATCACTGTCTTTCTTTTTTATCAGCATTTTCAATTTTGCACTATCAACAACATCAATAAAATCACTTATGATTTTTGTTTGAATTCCTTGTGCTTTAAGGTCAAAAAGACAATTTTCAGCACTAGATGGATCTTCAGGTTGATTGTCAGTATTTATAGTATTCCAGCATTCCAAAGTTTCACCTGTCACTGGATCATATTGTTGTTTTAAAAGTTCGTCTACTAAACCGCTTCCTAATCCGTTTCCGTCTGTAATTACCATTCTTGCATTATAAGCATTTTTCAAACGTTTCACTTCAATAGCTTGTCCTGTAAAATTTTTAGTATTAGAAATTCCAATAGTATTTACTAACTCTAAAGCTACAATCCTATTTGAACTGTTGCGTTTTACACGAATTATAGCCGCCGATGATTGATTATTGGCAGTTGATTCAGAACGAGCCACATCCACTCCAATATAATATTCATCATTATCATTTTCAGCTTCTATTAGTGCCGTAGTCAAAGTTCGACACATTAAAAGTTTGTTAATGTCTACTAAAGCTGAATCAGCTACACCTACCCATTTACTTTCATAGTTTTGAGCAAAAGAAACACTTGACACTTCTTTTTTCTTTTGGAGGATAGCTGATTTTGAAAGACCACGACCATACCAACATCCAAGTTCCCACCCTGCACCAAGAACAATAGTACCATTAAGATTTATTGTATCTTTAACCATTTTTACACTTCTATCGAATTCATCACTTCCTCGAAAACCTGACGTAGTATAAAAATTAATTTGATGATTTAATTCACATGGATCAACAATAGCTGTTCTACCAACAGTACTTCTGCCTACATTAACAATAGGTTCAAGAGCATCTTCGTATAATTCATTATTTAGTAGTGCTGATTCTTCTATACCCATTCTATGTCGTCTCTGACCTTTAGACTGTTGTCCATTTACTAAGATATCAAAACAAGAGCCATTTTTAAAATTAATTTCAGCAACGCCTTTGGAAAACTTGTATTTTTCAATCTCATTCTTTAATAAAGGATAGAATCTGATTATCTCATTATATTTACTTTGGAGGAGTTCAGCTGCATTTTCTTTCGTTTGTGCTGAAATAGCAATATGAATTCCAGGAAAGAAAATACAAACAAGAACACCTGCTAAAATCTCAATAAATGTTTTTCCCCAACCTCTATTAAACACGCCATAAACACTAAAAAAACGTAATATTACTCGTAATAATATGCGTTGATCTAAATGAAGATTAATTCCACCTTTTGTAGGCTTAATCATATCAAGAAACAAGTCAGGATAAAAACGACAAAAAGAACCAAAATTATTCCAGTTGTTATAATTTAATTCATTTTGCATTAATCATCACTATCCTTATCTGCAAATTCATCAGTTACAGTGATAAACTTTTTTATTGTTTCTCTTTGTGTTTCTCCTTGAGATTTATCATTAGCAAAAATACCAAAAGGATCGCCATGTTCTTTTAAATATTCTTCTTTCTTTTCATCATAAAATTGGTAAATTTCATCATAAGAAACATGAGGAAGATTATTAAGATCACGTTCATAATTTATATAATTCCAAATAATAAAATCAGGCATATCATTAGGCTGTTGTGTAAATCTCGGTAATATTTTTATGACATCCTTTGCGCCTTCTATCGCTTCAAAAATTTCTGAAAAGGAACTCACTCCACCTTGCAGGTCTTCAGCAGTTAGTTGTTTGGGTGTTAATTTTGCTTTATCGGCTGCATCTTGTGCAGCTTTATTCCATTTCTCAGCTTCTCCTACGTTTCCAATAGCTGTAGCTTCTTCTTCCTTTATTTTAAATCGAACATACGTAGACAGTGCTTCTTCATGAAGATTAGTTTGAATTAAATAATTTTCTTTCAGCTTATCAAATTTTTTCTTCATTTTACGATATTGAGGTTTAGTATATCCTTCACCAAATAAATCTAATATTTCACTTGTTACAACAAAATCGTCGACTTGATTTACATAAATATCATCATTAACACTTAATTTTATTCTTTTTTCCGTAGTAGTTACTGCTTCTGTGATACTTTTCCCTTGATTTGCTAAATTCATTGAATCTAAAAAAGTTAATTTAGTGTATTGTGGCAAAGAAGAAATAATCCTAAAATAACAACCTATGATATCTGTTCTACCCTTGCCAATTTCAAGAGAACGTTTAACCTCATTAATAGCTGAATCAATAGCTTCAGGAACATAAGGTCTATCCATTAACATTAACATTTGTTGAAAAGCCTCGATATTTAAAGTACCATCTATATTATATGAATTCCTTTTTATACAGTTTTTACAAACATTAGCCGTTTTGCCATCGTTAGAAATTTTATTATTCTTTGTAGTATAAAATTGTGTTAATGACTTTTCTTTGCCACATGCCGTACAAACTTTTTTCCCAACAGGAGGTTTCGTTCTTTTTTTTTGTGGCACATCGTCACCTCCAATTTTAAATATTTATTAAAGTGTTATTAGTTTTGCTTTTATTTCAATCCTCGCCCCACGT
>CAMWVM010000068.1 GCA_947177715.1 uncultured Ruminococcus sp. | reverse complement strand
TCCATATCCCTTTCTGACAGCAAATCAGTAATTCTCTGAGTGAAGTACTCCAAATAAGGAATAAATTTAGCATAATCCAATCTCATCGGACCGATAAGACCAAGTGCCCCAACATTTCTGCCGCCTTTAGAAAAAGGAGCTGTAATTATAGATGAATTGTGAATGACAAAGCTGTCTTGCTCGGGAGAAAACATAACCTGAAGTCCGCTGAATGTATCGTCTATAAACTTCATTATCTCCCTTTTATTATCAAGGAAACTTATTATCTCATTCTGATTGAAGTCTTTGCAGGTGAGAAGATTTTTTTCACCCTTAACCATTACATCCTGAGCAACCAGCTCCTTTGAAAGCTGTAATATTTCCGAAACCAACGGTGACAGCGACATCATATATGTTCCCAAAGCCGTCTTTATATTATCAAAGAGATCCTCGGAAACATCTTCAAGAGCTAACCCCTGAAGATTTGTCTGCATAAATTTATCAAAAAACTCAAGCTGTTCATTGGTTAAATCAAACTCAAGCCTGCAAACTTTATTTTTGATCGTTCCGTTTGATGTTATCATTAATATAACATACATTCGTTTTCCTGTAGGAATTACCTCTACCTTAGATATAAGCGAAAATCTCGGTGAAGAATTAGCTACAACCGTTGCGCACTGAGTAAGCTCTGCCAGTGCCATAGATGCCGATTGAACAAGTTCATCCTCAGTTAAGGCAGTTTCAGGAATCATTGAATCAAGATATCTTTTTTCTTCATCAGACAGCTGATTATGCTCCATAAGTGAATCAACATAGAGCCGATAACCGTTATATGTGGGAACTCTTCCCGCTGAAGTATGCGGTTGTTCCAAATATCCCTGTTTTTCCAATTCTGCCATTTCATTTCTGATTGTTGCTGAAGAAGCTTTGATATGCTTCATAATTGTTTTGGAACCAACAGGTTCTCCTGTCAGGATATACTCATCGACTACAGCAAAAAGTATTTTCATTTTTCGGCTATCCATTTCCTCACCTGCCTGCTTTTAGCACTTAAACTTTTTGAGTGTTAGCACTCATTGCTTTTGAGTGCTAATTATAGTTTAAACCTTTTCTCTAAAATTGTCAAGAGTTTTTTTGCATTTTTTTCACTAAAATTTAAATTTATTTTGCCCTGTTTTTTGTATAAAGATACACTATCTATTTTATATGGCATAAGTTAAATATAAAACTTTTAATCTGTTTCTTTGCTAATTTAAATTAACTTATCAAATTTAACAAATTAATTATTTAGAAATATTCAAACAAGATTTCATGGTCACTTTTGCACAAATTAGTTACAAATCGATTACAAACATTACGATAAAGATACAAACTTTTCTTAAAAGCGTATTAAAATAACGGCAAATATGATAAAATGGTAACAACAGATAGCAAACAAATAAGCGATATAGTTACTTACGTAATGAAAGGATGATATATTATTTTATTTAAGAAAACAATTTCAACAATATTAGTGATTGCTGCAATTATAACAAATTCAACCGGGTACTTTCAAGCTGCACAAACAACAGATAATAATTATTATTTCTCCATATCAGCTGATGCTGCAAATAATTCAATAAAAAAACCACAGATATCTATTAGAAATGCTTTTGCAGATAAAATTGAAGTGACAGTTAAGAATCTTTCACAGTATAAAACAAGCACAGTATTTAACGTATATATAAATAACATAGCTGTAATGAAAAATGTTAAGTACTCATCTATAAAAAGTAACTCAAATTTTATCAGCATTTATAAAAGTGATAAAATCAATCTCAAAGCCAATACATCATATAACATTAAAGTTACTGCAACTTACAATAAGAATAATTCAGGTTATTCAACTACCGTTAAAGCTAAAACAGCAACTGCTGCTTATTACTGCGTAAAATCCGGGGCACCAATATATACGCTTAAAAATTCAAAAATGGTTAAATCCTCGAAAGTTTCTGAACTTATAAATGTTAAAGGAGCTTTTTCAACCAATAAAGGTGCCGCTGTGGCAGGTAAGGACTCAAATAATTATAAAGGTGAGTATGTTAAAATATTAGAAGGTACATACAAGGGAAAATATGTTAAATTCAGCGACGGAAAAGTTAATAGAATAGGTGAAGACGAATATAAAAGGCGTGTTGTTTCATCATATGCTGCAAGCATGAACGGCGGACGTTATATATATGGCGGAGCAAGCTATAAGGCCACAGACTGTTCAGGACTTACAATGCTTTCATACAAACAAATCGGCGTTAATCTGCCCCATAGTTCGAGCGGTCAAGCAAAAGCGGGCAAAGCTGTTAGCAAAAACAGCATGAAAGCCGGTGATATACTCATACTTAACGGCGGCGGACATGTAGCAATGTATATCGGAAACAACAAAATTGTACACGCCATGAACTCGTATGATGGTATAAAAGTACAAAATGTTTCAAACTTAAAATATTATACCGTAAATAGTGTAAGAAGAATAATATAACAGATACAGGCGATTATCAGATTGATATATCGCCTGTTAAAATATTGTTGACTTTTTTCTAAATATATGCCATAATAAAAATGTATTAAATACACTATATTTATTATTTTTAAGGAGATATTATTATGAAAGACTGTACTCTCGTTATTATGGCAGCAGGTATGGGTTCCCGTTTCGGCGGTGGTATCAAACAGCTTGCTCCTGTAGGACCAAACAATGAAATTATTATGGATTATTCTATATATGACGCAGTAAAAGCTGGTTTTAATAAGGTTGTTTTCATTATAAGAAAAGATATTGAAGAAGCTTTTGCTGAAATGATTGGAAACCGTATATCTAAATATGTAAATGTAAGTTATGTTTTTCAGGAAACCGATGATGTGCCTGAGCAGTATAAAAATGCTGAAAGAACAAAGCCATGGGGAACAGGACATGCTATTCTTTGCTGTAAGGGAGTTGTCAATGAACCCTTTGTAATTATTAATGCAGATGATTATTACGGATTTGAAGGATTTAAAATTCTGCATGATTACCTTACATCTGAGCATGAAAGCGATAAACTTGACCTTTCAATGGCAGCATTTATCTTAAAAAATACTTTGAGCGACAACGGTACTGTTACAAGAGGTATTTGCGTTGCAGACGAAAATAATAAGGTTACTGATATTGAAGAAACATTCAACATTATTCGTGAAGCTGACGGAAAGGTAATGGCTGATGACGGCGATAGCCGAAAGGAAGTAAGCGAAGACAGCCATGTTTCTATGAATATGTGGGGTTGTCCTCCAGAATTCTTAGATATACTTGACACTGAATTCAATATATTCCTTGAAGAAAACAGCAAAAATCTCAAGTCTGAATTTTTACTTCCGACTATAATCGATAAGCTTATTAAAAACGGAGAAGCCGAATGTACTCTTCTTGAGAGTCGTGACAGATGGTTCGGCGTAACATATGCGGAGGATAAGGCTACAGTTTGTGAATCAATTTCCAAGCTTATTGAAAACGGCGTATATCCGGCAAAATTGTGGGATTAATAGAATATAATTTTAATATATAATATAAGGAGTTTTTTTCATGGTTGTAATTGAAATGGAAAACGGCAAAAAAATAAAGATTGAGCTTTATCCAGAGCATGCACCTATTACGGTTGCAAACTTTGAAAAGCTGGTTAAGGAAGGCTTTTATGACGGACTTATTTTCCATAGAGTTATTAGCGGATTTATGATTCAGGGTGGTTGTCCCGAAGGTACAGGAATGGGCGGACCAAAAGAAAGAATTAAAGGTGAATTCCTTGCTAACGGAGTTCCTAATAATTTAAAACATACAAGAGGCGTAATCTCAATGGCTCGTTCTCAGATGCCTGATTCGGCAGGATCACAATTCTTTATTATGCACAAGGATGCTCCACATCTTGACGGTCAATATGCAGCCTTTGGAAAAGTTACAGAAGGCATGGACGTCGTAGACGAAATTGCTGAAACAGAAGTTAATTATATGGATAGACCTTTAGTTGACCAAGTTATGAAAAAAGTAACAATCGAATAAATAAAAACAAAAGCATGCTGAAACTACTGTAAATGCAGAAACAGCATGCTTTTTTAATTAATTCATCATCATGGATATACCATCCATAACATCGCCAATGGCACGGATAGCCTTTCCTGTTCTTGATTTAAGTCTTCTTTTGTCGCTCTTGCTGGCACTTGAAATAGCATATGCAACCGCACCTGCTGTAAGTCCGACAGAAACGCCTTTCATAATTGAACCTTTATTCATATAATTCACCCTCTCCATTAATATTAAGCAAAATTTCTTTTACCCAAATTTATTTTTTGCTTATTAAAACAACAATATACAAGGAGATTTTTACTTGAATGCGTTGAAATTTCTGTTAATTTTATTTTTGTAAATATTTGAAACCAAAAAAATTATTGAAGCTAAGTGTTTACAGCATACTTAAAATATGCTATAATAATGTGTATGTATATAAAATATTAGATTTTTGATAAGGAGTTAATGTTATTATGGGTATGACTATGACACAAAAGATTCTTGCAGCTCATGCGGGACTTGACGAGGTCAAAGCCGGTCAGCTTATTATGGCAAATCTGGATTTGGTATTGGGTAACGATGTTACTTCCCCTGTTGCTATTAACGAGTTTAACAAAGCCGGATTTGACAGTATTTTTAACAGAGAAAAAATTACAATGGTTATGGACCATTTCACACCTAACAAAGACATCAAAGCCGCTGGTCAGTGTAAACAATGCCGTGATTTTTGCGGTGAATATGATATCACACACTACTATGATGTAGGAGATATGGGAATTGAGCATGCATTGCTTCCTGAAAAAGGTCTTGTTGCTCCCGGTGATTGTGTAATCGGAGCAGATTCTCACACTTGTACATATGGTGCTCTCGGTGCATTTTCAACAGGTATCGGTTCAACTGACATGTGCGCTGGTATGGCAAAGGGTAAAACTTGGTTTAAGGTCCCTGCTGCAATTAAATTTAATATCACCGGAAAGCTTCCTAAATATTCTGCTGCTAAGGACGTTATTCTTCATATAATCGGTATGATTGGCGTTGATGGAGCACTTTATAAATCTATGGAGTTTTCAGGAGAGGGATTAAAAAATCTTTCTATGGAAGACAGGCTGTGCATGGCTAATATGGCTATTGAAGCAGGTGCTAAAAACGGTATTTTTGCTGTAGACGAGGTAACTCTTGACTATATTAAAGACAAGGTTACTAAGGAATATAAAATCTATGAAGCAGATGAAGACGCTGAGTATGAAGCTGTTTATGACATTTGTCTTGATGATATCAAGCCAACAGTTGCATTCCCTCACCTCCCTGAAAATGCGAAAACCTTTGACCAGATTGAAGATGTAAAAATTGATCAGGTTGTTATCGGTTCATGTACAAACGGCAGAATTGAAGATATGAGATGTGCTGCTGAAATACTTAAAGACAAAAAAATTGCCGATAATGTAAGATGTATTGTAATTCCTGCAACACAGAAAGTATATTTACAGGCTATGCAGGAAGGACTTCTTGAAATATTTATCAGCGCAGGCTGTGCAGTTTCAACGCCTACATGTGGTCCATGCCTCGGCGGACATATGGGTATTCTTGCAAAGGGCGAACGAGCTGTTGCTACAACAAACAGAAACTTTGTTGGAAGAATGGGACACCCTGAATCAGAAGTGTATCTTGCTTCACCTTATGTTGCCGCAGCATCAGCAATCACAGGCAAAATCTCACAGCCGTCAGAGGTAATGTGATATGATAAAACATATCATTATTTGGAATTACAAAGACGGATTTACTCCTGAACAAAAAGCTGAACGCAGCACCGAAATTAAACAGGGTCTTGAAAGCCTTAAAGGCAAGATTGACGGCTTGGAAGATATCAAAGTTTATACAGAATTTCTCGACTCGTCAAACGGTGATTTGATGCTTGATTCACTTTTCACTGATGAACAGACGCTTAAAGCATATCAGGTAAATCCTGAGCATTTGAAAGTCGCTGAAATTGTCAGAGCTTCAGTAAGTTCAAGAAAATGCGTTGATTTTGAAGTATAATTAATATTGACCTATGAAAGGATAGATTTTAATGAAAGCTATAGGCAGAGTACATAAATATGGCGATAACGTTGACACTGACGTTATCATTCCTGCAAGATATCTTAACACCACAGATCATAAGGAGCTTGCCGCTCATTGTATGGAAGATATAGATATTGATTTCACAAAGAAAGTTAAAGAGGGCGACATTATGGTTGCCGAAAGCAACTTCGGATGTGGATCATCCCGTGAGCATGCCCCCATTGCTATTAAGGCAAGCGGAATTTCATGTGTAATAGCAAAGACATTTGCAAGAATATTCTACAGAAATTCAATTAACATTGGACTTCCAATCATCGAGTGTCCTGAAGCTGCTGAAAAAATCAGCGGCGGTGATGAAGTTGAGATTGATTTTGACAGTGGTCTTATTACCAACAAAACAAAGAATGAAACCTATCAAGGAACAGCATTTCCAGAATTTTTGATTAATATCATCAACAGCAACGGATTACTTAATTCTTTAAAAGATTAATCAAAAATCATCTTTCTAAAAAGAATGGTATCATAAAAAAAGTATAACCCGAAAAGAACGGAAAGCAATGTTCTTTTCGGGTTTTCTCATTATTTGCATTAACAAAATACACCAAACAAAACTTTGGGTGAGCTTTTATATTTATATATAACTAAACTACTGTGTGAAAAACGTTGTCATTCAAACATTGAACGAATTTCTTTGGTTACAGCATAATCATTGTTTGAGCCTATAATAAATTTTGCCGCTTCTTTGCATCTCTTATGAGCATTTTCCATAGCATAGCTATGCTCAACACTTTCCAGCATTTCAATATCATTAAGAAAATCACCGAATGCGGCGGATTCTTCTCTCGTTATACCCATTTTCTTTTGAATTTGTTTTAGACCCTCACCTTTATTTACACCAAGATTCATCAGATCAGTCCAACGCTTACCCGATAAAGCTACATTAACTTTATCTCCGAACTTCCCTCTTAAAATTACGTTTCCATGATCCTCAATGCCTGTTTCTTCAAACACAGCAATTTTAAATATATCATCAATGCATGTTGTTAAATCTTTTAGATACACAGCGTTATTATAATAAGTGCCTATTTCTGTTTTGTATATATCGCTTGAACTGCTGTAGTAAGTACCATTCTTGCCACAAAGCAAAGCAACAAGTCCATTTTCATCACAGCACTTCACTACTTCATCTACCGTTTCTTTAGGTATTATCGAAATGCTTATCAGCTCACCGTTATATACTATATATGCACCGTTGTCGCAAATAAAAGACAACTTGTCAGCATACTTTTCAAATTGAACAGCAAGTGCACTATAGCTTCTTCCGCTTGCTATAACAAATGAAGCGTCTTTGCTCTCAATTAAATCAAGCGTTTGCTCAAAATCAGGCGGTAACTGCTTTTTATCATTAAGTAATGTTCCGTCAATATCAGAAGCAATAAGTTTGATCATTTTTACCTCCGTCAAATTCTACATATGAGTTTATAGTTTTAATTATAACTTAGGCAAAATGTCCCCCGCCTCCAACCTATCCTTTCGGATAGGTGTGGTGGCAGGAGCCATTA
>CAMWVM010000067.1 GCA_947177715.1 uncultured Ruminococcus sp. | reverse complement strand
TCTCTAAGGGGTTAACGCCCAGTCGTGCTTGAATGACGGGGCAAAACCACTTATTGAAAAACCCGTCGCAGGACGGGTTTAATTCATATGTTATTCTTTTTGGAATCCCAGTGTGATTTCATATTCTGATTCAAGGGAACACTGTTTGTCAGCTTCCTTGACATATTTATTTACTGATGCTGTGGATTTAGGAACAGCCTGAAGAGTTCCTGCACCTGCTACGCATCCGCCGGGGCATCCCATGCCTTCCAACAGATAGCCGTCATATTTTCCTGCTTTGGCAAGCTGGAGAAGCTTACGGCATTCACGAAGTCCTTGTGCAGAAGCAACCTTGATTTCTCTGTCAGGATCAAGCTTTTTAATAATATCTGCAACAGCTTGTGCTACTCCGCCGCTGACTGCAAAGCCACGACCTGAACCTGTACCTGCATTGAGTTCTACATTTTCATCATCTGAAATATCTTCAAACTTAACATCCTTTGCTTCAAACATACCCATTAATTCCTCAAAGGTAAGTACAAAGTCAACATCACTTCTGATCGAACGTCTGCTTGCTTCAAGTTTTTTAGCAGCGCAAGGACCTATAAAAGCAATACAAGCGTCAGGGTTTTCCTTTTTCACCATTCTCGCAGTAAGAACCATAGGAGTCAGCGCCATAGATATGTAAGGGGCAAGTTCAGGGAATAGTTTTTTTGCCATTACTGACCAAGACGGACAGCATGATGTTGCCATAAATGGCTGATGTTCCGGAACCTCTCTCATAAAGTCTTTAGCTTCTTCAACGGCACAAAGATCTGCGCCGATTGCTACTTCCACAACTTTGTCAAAGCCGAGCTTTCTCATTGCTGCCGTTAGTTTTTCAGGAGTAGCCTTAGGACCAAACTGTCCTACAAAAGCGGGAGCAACAAGTGCAATTACTTTTTTACCTTTTTTCATAGCGTGAATAAGCTGGAAAATCTGTCCCTTATCAACAATCGCACCAAACGGACAATTAACAAGACACATACCGCAGGAAACGCATTTATCATAATCGATTTTTGCTTTCCCGTTTTCATCTGAGCCAATAGCATCCATTCCGCATGCTCTTGCACATGGACGTTCCATTTTATTGATTGCATTATAAGGACATACACTCTGGCATCTGCCGCATTTTATACATTTGCTTTGGTCGATAACTGATTTCCCGTGAATGATCTCGATTGCTCCCTTAGGGCAAACTTCTTTGCAAGGATGAGCAAGACATCCTTGACAGCAGTCGGTAACGTGATAATGCGTTTCCGGACAAGCATTGCAGGCGAAGTTAATAATATTAACCAATGGAGGATCATAATATTTCTCGGCAATAGCACTCTCTTCAATTCCGTAAGAAACCGATTCATGCTCATCTATTGGACGCAGCGGAAGACCGATTGCCAGTCTTAATCTTTCTTCAACGATTGCACGTTCAAGGAAAATAGATTCACGATATACTGCCACTTTACCTGGTACGATTTTATATGGAAGATCGTCTATTCTTGAATAATCTCCGCCTTCATAAGCTAATCTTGCCACTTCGGTGAAAACTTTACGGCGGATATCTGTAACAGAAGAATAAATACCTCTCATTTTCATTTGCTGAACATTCCTTTCTCCTATTGTTTGCTGAATATTTTTAGTTAAAATGACCTTTGACTAATCGGTCAAAAAATAAACTGCTTCAAATAACATAACTAACGACTAATTCCTCATCTCTAAGGCGGTGGATTCATTATTAAGTTTTTTCTTATAATATAATTTTAATATATTAAAATTATTTGTCAAGGATTATATAACAATTTTCATGAGATATTCATATGGGAAATGAGTGCAGAAAAATATCAGCTTTCTGTAATTTTCAGAACATTGATGATTTGGGAAACAGCTTGTTTGAATGCAAGCATTTCATCATCGGGAATACGCTCAAATTTTATTAAAAGCTCATCCATAATATTGTTTTTGGTATTTTCCATAAATTTCATTGCTTTGTCAGTAAGACTGATATGGATAATTCTGCGGTTTTTTGTATCCTGATTTCTTTCTACGAAATCCATTGTCACCAGCTGTGCAACAGCACGGGTTGCCTGTTCGTTAGACGTATTTATTTTCTTAGCAAGCTGTGACATGGTAAGAGTTTTGCTTAAAGATAATGCAAGAAGTATTATCTGTTGTGTGCGTGTAAGAATGCTGTTTTTCAAATTAAATGTATCAAACACTAATTTTCGGCTCAGCGGATACATTTCATATAACATATTAATGCACTCAATTCGTTCTTTCCGATTCATATTCTAAACTCCCATTTATCAATTAATTGATTAAAAACATATATACTTCTAAAATATTATAACACACTTAACATAAATGTCAATCATCTGACAATTGTATAATTGAACTTTTATGAAGCAAATTTGATGTCAAATTTTATATAGGGTAAACAAAATTTATTGTAAAAAAATAGATAGAAAAATACCCATGTTATGCAGTAAATATCAGTGTGTTTTCTTGTGTTGAAAAATATATCTATTAACCAGCAAAAACCATTGATTTTTTTGCATAAACGTGGTAAAATATCAATATATGATTATTTAAAATGAAAGGAATTACATAGAATGGAGATTATCAATAAAAATGATAAAGCACTTCTTGAGGAATATGAAAATTTCGCAAAAACAAGCTGTTATGGCAATTTCATGCAGTCTTTGAAATGGCCTAAGGTTAAAGATAACTGGGGCTGGGACGCTGTTATTTCCCGTGATGAAAAAGGTGAGATCAGAGGAACTTGCCTTGTAATTATAAAAAGAATCCCTGTTTTTGGCTGTACATTTCTTTATGCTCCTCATGGTCCTGTATGCGACTGGAAGAATAAAATTGTTATGCAGGATTTGTTTGAAGGAATCAAAGTGCTTGCAAAGAAGTATAAATGCTATCAGTTTATGTGGGATCCTTGCTTTGAGGAATCTGACACTGAATGTACTGAGCTTATACGTTCAATGGGATTTTCACATGTTGATAACGCTCCGGAGCTTACTACTATTCAAGCAAGAAATAACTATATGCTGAGAAATATTGAAGGGAAAACTCCTGATGAGGTTATGATGACCTTTAAACCTGATTGGAGAAACAGGATCAGAAAAGCAGGAAGAAAAGGGGTTATTTGTGTACCGTGCGGAACTGAGGCACTTGATGATTTCTATCCAATGATGCAGGCGACAGGTATCAGAGATGGTTTTTCAATTCGTTCAAAAGAATATTTTGTAAAGATGATTGAGGGATTGGGAGAAGAACATTGCCGTTTGTTCATGTGTTATCTTACTGAAGAAGGTTCGGATAAGAGAATTCCTGTGTCCGGAGCTCTAACAACCCAGTATGCAGGAAAGACATGTTATGTATATGGAGCTTCTTCAAATCAGCATAGAAACACATATCCAAATTATCTTATGCAGTGGACAATGATCAACTGGGCACTTGAAGGCAATAACTTTATTTATGATTTTCAGGGTATTCCTTTCTATAAGGATGAAAGTCATCCCAATTACGGCGTATATAAATTCAAAAAAGGCTTTAACGGCGAGGTTGTAACCTATGCAGGTGAATTCTTCTATACTTTCATGCCTGTCCGTAAAAAATTAATTGACTTTGCGGAAAAGGTTTACATGAAGATTCATGATATGAAAACAAAAAAACTTATTAAGAATAGAAACAAGGATATGAAAACCAGCGAATAATAAAGAATTTTGCGGGAACGGCATTTTTTGTCGTTCCCCCTTTTAAATAGTAATGTATTCTTAAGATAAAATTAATAAATTTGTACAAAATGCTATATCAATATGTTTGCATTTTCTTCAATATTGTTGTATAATTATATAAAGACAGCGCTTGTGAGTTAAATTATGCGCAGTTAATAAAATTTATAGGTGGGACGATATAAATGCTTTTTAGATTACTTCCTGACAAGTTGTTTTCGTTAATATTTGCAGGAGGCACATTTTTTATTGCCTTTTTTGCTTTGAAATTTTTTATGAGATTGCTTCCGAAGGATCAGGGCAGACAATTTGCTGTAAACGGTTCACTTTCAGAAGGAAAACCAAGAGGAGCAGGTATAATTTTTATTACTGCTTTCATAGTCAGTGCTGTGCTTTTTATTCCTCTCAAGTTAGAGAGCGCTGTTAATCTGGTGCTTATATTTGCAGCAATGCTGACGGGATATCTGGACGATGCAGCTGAGAAACCATGGGGTGAACTGAAAAAAGGCTTGCTCGACGTGGTTATATCATTTGGTATTTCTCTTAACTTTGTTATTCATAATAGTACAGATATACTTGTTTTTAGTAATACAGTATCAATTCCTAAGGCTGTGTATGTATTTTTGGGTATGATACTTGTGTGGGCAAGCATTAATGTAACAAATTGCTCTGATGGCGTGGACGGGCTTTGTGCATCACTGTCAATCGTGACGATTTTGATGTTCAATTTCATCGACAGAACAAAGATGTTTAACGTTGCAATGATTATGACGCTTATTGCTTACCTTTGGTATAATGCTTCACCAAGTAAGCTTCTTATGGGAGATGCAGGTTCCCGTGCAATAGGCGTGTTTATAGCTTTAACTGCAATGCAGAGCGGACATCCGCTTATGTTTATTCCGTTAGCTGCCGTATTGATTGTTGACGGTGGTTTGGGACTCGTTAAGCTGACTATAAGAAGAGTGTTTAAAAAGAAAGATTTTATGGATGGTCTTAGAACTCCTATCCATGATCATATGAGAAAAAATAAAGGCTGGTCTGATACACAGGTCGTTATCAGATTTACAATTATACAGGTTGTTATCGGATATTTGGCAATTTGCTTGATTTGAGATATTTGAAACTTCCATGGGGGAAACGCATATAATAAATAAAAATTCATAGGGAGTACGGATGTGAAAAAAAAGTTTAGTTACTTTTTAGATGTGCTTGTTATAGTTGTTATATCTGTAATAACTATAAAATTGCTTTTCAGCGGAAGTGACTTTAAGACGATAATTAAAGATTTCAGAAGAGCCGGTGAAGAATGGCTTGTATTTGGATTACTGTTGGTTTTGTTGTTTGTTTGCAGTGAGTCGGTTATTATAAAATATATGCTCAGAATGCTGAAGACTTCTGTGCCGCTTTTGAGATGTATAAAATATTCGTTTATCGGATTCTTTTACAGTTATATTACACCATCTGCTTCAGGCGGACAACCTGCTCAGATTTTATATATGAAAAAGGACGGTATTAAAATCGGTAAATCAACGCTTATTATGGTCGTGATTGCGTTTACATATAAGCTGGCTTTGGTTTTAATTGGACTTGTTCTCTTTATTTTTAGATTTTCTCAGATGTGTGAATATATCGGTAGTCTGATGTGGCTTGTGATAGTAGGTTTTATTCTGAATATTGCATACATAATCTTACTCGGCGCTTTAATAGTTAAGCCTGTCTGGACAAAAACGGCGGGGATAAAGATTATTGAATGTCTGTCTAAGCTTAGAATTATACGCAATAATGAAAAATATATAAATAAAATCAATCGTGTCTGCGATAACTATGTTGATGGTGCAAATTATGTGAAGGAAAACATTCATTCAGTCATTAAAATTTTGCTCATAACGATTGTACAGCGTATGTTTCTTTTTTCAGTAACTTTTGTTGTATATAAATCTTATGGATTAGAAGGTACTTCGTTTGTTGATATTATCGCCGTTCAGGCTATTATAGGAATTGCCGTTGAAATGCTTCCTCTTCCTGGAGCGGCAGGGGTTACTGAGGGTTGTTTTGTAAATATGTTTGAAACTATTTTTGGTTTGCAGCTTGTAAAACCAGCGCTTATATTAAGCCGTGGAATAAGTTTTTATTTCCTGCTTATTGTGGGCGGACTTGTAACGGTTGTTGCTCATTTTATTTCGTCAAGGAAAAATTATGGCAGAGCAACGGAAGAATAGTTTTTATTAAGGAAAGTGAAAAAATGATTGGATTTTATAATTATTCGGTAATATTGACTTATATAGGACTTGCTTCCTCTGTATTTGGAATTACACAAGTTATTGATGGAAAACAGGAGCATGCAATTCCGTTTTTATGCTTGCTTTTATCGGGAATATGTGATTTGTTTGATGGAAGAATTGCTCGTGCCATGAAAAACAGAACGGAAAAGGAAAAGGTGTTTGGAATTCAGATCGACTCACTTTGTGATTTGGTTTGTTTCGGCGTTTTTCCGGCAGTAATCGGTTATAGTTATGGCTTTAATTATGGTTTAGGACTTATCGCTTCGATTATGATAGTACTCGGTGCTGTTATAAGACTTGGGTATTTCAATGTTATGGAGGAAGAACGTCAGCGCAACACTGCTGAGGTGAGAAAACAATATCAGGGTCTGCCTGTAACAACTGTTGCTATTATTCTTCCATTGCTTTTCTTGGGAAGAGCAAATATCCCCCCAAATATATTCCCATATGTTTTTCAGGGGTTTATGGTTTTAATATCAATCTTTTTTGTACTGAAAATAAATGTTAAAAAACTCTCAGGAAGAGGAATATTAGTTCTTTTTACTATGGGTATAATCATTCTTTTAGGATATTTGAAAATGCAGCATATCATTTAGCTCAGCGTTTTTTAAATTAAGGAGAGAGTTTAGTGAAGTATCGTGATAGACAAGGAAATGAATATGAAAAAACCACAGGTCAGGATAAATTCCTTGCTGACGTCTATGGCTCTGTGTGGGGAAGAATCTTAATGAAGTTTCTTGGAAATCCTGTATTTTCAAAGGCTTCACGAGTGCTGCTCAACAGCGGAATTTCAGTTAAGGCTGTTGATGTATTTGCCAAGAAAAATAATATAGACCTGTCTGAATATGAGGACAGGAAATTTAATTCGTTCAATGATTTCTTTACAAGAAAGATAAAAAAAGACAAGCGTTTTTTCACTAAAGACGAGAATCTTTTATGCTCACCTTGCGACGGTAAAGTATCAGCTTATGAAATCACAAATTCCAGTGTATTCGTGGTGAAAAATTCAGTGTATTCCGTTCAGTCATTGCTGAGAGATAGTAAGCTTGCGGATAGATATACCGGTGGTGTGGCTCTTATTATAAGACTGTCAGTAGATGATTATCATAGATATAGCTATCCATGCAGCGGTATTAAGAGCCGTAATAGAAAAATAAAAGGCGTCCTGCATACAGTTAATCCGGTTGTGTCAAAATATCTGCCTGTTTATCTGGAAAACTCCCGTGAATATTGTATGATACGAAGTCCTAAGTTCGGCGACATTATACAAATGGAAGTGGGAGCGCTTATGGTTGGAAAAATAACCAATGATGTTATAAGTAGGTGTCGTGTTTCAAAGGGAGAAGAAAAGGGTTTCTTTGAATTTGGTGGTTCAACGGTTATTTTGCTTGTTGAAAAAGATAAGGTTTGGATTTGTGACGACTTTTTTGAAAATACTCGCCATGGGTTTGAAACTATTATCAAACAAGGCGATGTTTTGGGCGAAAGCTTAATTTAATTCTCAAGGAGTTCAGATAGATGTATAAGATTAAGAATTATGAAGAATTCGATAAAAACAACGCCTATGATGGAAATGATCTGGGCGTTGTTTTTAGGGACGGAAAAACACAGTTTAGAACATGGTCGCCGTTGGCAACAGCTGTATATCTTAATCTTTACACCGATGGTGAAGGGGATAATTTAATTGAAACTCTACCCCTTGAAAGGCATATGCATGGGGTGT
>CAMWVM010000066.1 GCA_947177715.1 uncultured Ruminococcus sp. | reverse complement strand
TTGCTTTTGCAGTTTCACAATATATCACCTAAATACATTATAAATCCGCTAAGCGTCCACATCAATAAGTATATAATGTCATTGTTATTACCAGTAAAAACAAAAAAGGTCAAGGACTTTAATTGTCCTTGACCTTTATAGTATATATGGTCGGGGCGACAAGAATAAACTTTAATAATATTTGAGGATTTTTCATTAACTATACGGATATTACAAGCCACCTATATTATGTTGTTTTCTCACCTTTTCAATCGTCTAAGATTGTACGCAAAAAACGCAAAATTGCAATTAACGTGTAAAAACGTGTATGATATCAGCGTATAATATAATTCATATTATAATAGCACTCAAAATACTATACATTGGGAACAATCAGTTCAATTTTAACATTTGTGCCGGATTTCACTCTCCAATTAGAGAAGACATAGTAATTAACATCTGATTCATTAATATTTGCAAGATCAACAAATTGGCTATAAGTTAGCTGTTCTATGTTTATGCCATTATTATTTTTAACAAATGCAGGATTATCAGAACTCTGCAGCCAACTTCCGTCTTCTTTTATTCCGGCAATACCAACAACACTCTGACCAATAATTGTTTGATCACTTGGTTCGTAAGTTATTTGAAGCTTTGAACCATCAATTCCTTGGCCTAATTGCTCTGGTGTAAATGCAATGCTTTCCCATTGTTCAATCACATCATCATATAAAACTGTTATGATTTCCGTTGGGATTATGGGAGTAAGAACCTCAATCTTGCATATTCCATCAACAAGTCCCCAGTTTTGGAATACAAAGCATTCTAAATCATCACCAATTCCTATATAATCAACAAAATCGTTATAATTGAACGTATAGACACTTTCTCTACCTATCCCTTTTGATAATAGTCCATGTTCATTTTGCATCCATTTCCAAGTACCTTTTTGTTTGCCTGAAATGCCTAATACTTGAATATCTCTGCGTTCACTTGAAGTAAATGTTATACGAATTTTTGCTCCCTCAATGTTTTTACCAAGCTGTTCAGGAGTGAATTCACTTAGATTAATCCTGCCATTACAAAGTACTGAAACATCATTCTCTTCAACAGGGGTAACAAGTTCTATTTTATATTCTTTGCTTTCCGAAGTTCCATAGTCCTGAAAAACAAAACATGCAAAATCATCACCTATACCAAAGTAATTAACAAAATCATCATAGTTGAATGTATAGACACTTTCCATACCTTTACCTTTGGAATACAAAAAATGTTCATGGTCTACCCAACCAAAAGTTGTTTTTCTTTTTCCAGATACTCCGATTACTAAACTATTACGATCATAATCAGAGGTAAAAGTTACTCTAATTTTTGCACCATCAATATTTTTACCAAGTTCATAAGGCGAAATATCTTTATGAGCTCCATTTCCATTAGTATTAAAAACTTCTGTGATTGTTTCAGCAACAACAGGAGTTATAAGTTCAATTTTCAAATTTGTATTTTCTGCCAAACCCCAATCCTGAAAAATATAATTTCTTAGTTCGGTTCCCTCAATATCAGCGAAAACTTCAAATTCGTCATATGTCATCTCAACGACTGATGTTACGCCCGGCCCTTCTGAAAGAAAAGCTGGCATATTATCTGACTGCAGCCAAGTCCACCCTTCATATGATCTTGCTGCAACACCTACAACAACATGACCCTCAGGCTTATTTGATGTATAAGTAAACCTTAGTTTTGAACCTTCAATGTTTTTACCGAGTTCATAGACATTTATCTCTGTTAAATTACAATAACCATTATAAACGACTGCGGTATTCGTGTTTAACTTTTGTGTCACTTCTGCCTTTGCTGTAATAAAACCATCATCAACTTTCAGAACGGGAGGATTTCCGTCAGAAGCCTTAACATAATCTAAAACAGTTATTGTTTCTCCAGAATTAATAGTTTTTACTTTTGTTTTTAATGCTGTGTCACTATAAACATTAATGTTCTGTAGTGCTTTTATATCGTGAGGATTACTCTTATAATGCTGAACTTCATCACTCATTACATATCCCCAACCACCGCTTACATTTGATTGTTCAAATAAATCGTAAGATATATAGCCGTAACCATATTTGTTATTATAATAGCTGCCTTTAACGCCCCAACTACTGTCGCCCCAGGAATTAATGAGTTTAAACGCTTGTTTGCTGTCATCATATCCAATTAAACAAATTGCGTGTGTACCTCTTCTATTACCTTCTATATTGTCATATATTGGGTTATTTGCGTCAAGATTATCAAAATCACTATAGACAGGTATTGAAATTATTACAGGATTTCCATCAGCAAGTTCTTCCTTTACTGCTTCTGTGCCTTTTATAGTGTAATATGCTAAACCTTTAAAATTAGATGCTCTCTCATATTGATATGTATTTGGCTGTGTCAAATAATCGTTTTGATTATATGGCATATCATATAGAGAACAAATGCCTTTTTCTTTTATCGTTCTCATTGCAATTGTAATGTTTGAACCTTTATCCACTCCGTGGTTAATTTGGTTATATAAATATGCCGGACTGAATTCGGTTTTTGTGCTCCATCCATTTATAGCCCATGAATGTTCTTGATTTTCTTGACATGACTTTGCAGCATAAGCGACTGCCCATGCTGTACAGCTTCCCTGTGAACCTTGATTTCCAGGGGAAGGCAGTTTTGACTCCAAGTCTACAGAATCAGGCAAATTATCATTAGCAGCTCTCGGCAAATCCTTATCAATTTGCAAAGACTCTAATACGCTTTCGCTGTCCGGAATGCACCCCATTGCATACTGCTGTACATCATCTTCAGCATTAACTTGATATGAATTACTGAATCCAATTAAGCATACTGCAAATAAAGCAGCCAAAGATGATAACATTATTTTTTTCTTGCTTTTTAACTTCATAAATATTCCTCCTTAAATATCTTATATGATATAAAATACATTTACATACTATTTCGTGCAACTTTCGACAAAAGTTTGTGTGATTCCACCAAGTTATCAGATAAGTATTTATGCTTTTTAGCTAAATTCATAACAACAAAAATAGCCCTTAAAATCTGAAGTGCGTTCGGGGCTTTTTCTTTTTTAAAGTTTTGAGCGCACGTTTTTAAGTGCATCTTTTTTATAACATTTTTACATAAGGTTACTACAAAAAAGATATATCCGCCGAAAATCCCGATCTTATCGTTTTTGGCCGTTTAGTCGGCGATTTTTTGAAAGTACGATTTGTAGATGTAAAATGACCGTTTTTCGTTTGAAAAATGGTTTGAACTCCTACATAGGAAAAATATTGGCAACAATGCAGGCAGATAGAAGCAAAAATCTATCTGCCTGCATTGTTGACTGAAAGATTATGCCGCAAATCAAAGCCATATTGTAACCGGATTTTTGTAATTAATTTGCCCTTTATTATTAATACTCTAAAATCTTATTTTGAGTTTCATAGGATTACAACTATGAGTTTAGTTTTTATGTAAAAAAACAACCTGTTATATATGGACATTATAATATATGACTGCTATAATAAATAAAAACAAAGGAGAAAAGATGAATATGTTTGATGTGAAAAAAATGGGAGAGAAAATTGCATATCTGCGCATAGGAAACAAATACACTCAAGAACAGTTATCAGAGAAATTAAAAGTTTCACCTCAGGCGATTAGTAAGTGGGAGAATGGAAAAGCAGTACCCGAGATACCGCTGCTTTATGAAATATCCAAACTTTTTAATTGTTCTGTAGATAGAATTCTTGATCCGGCGTCATGTGTTTTATGTAATATGGATTTTAATTATGAATTTCTTGTTAAGCCACGGATTCCCGCAGCTGATTATTCAGGTCCCGAATGGCCTAAAAGCATCTCCTTTGCTTCTATTTTAACTGCGTTAAAATTGTTTTTTGGATTGGAGCAGCGCAGGGATAGCAAAAACCGTCAAATAAACGATGATGAAGAATATATTTTGCAGTCGGCTATTACGAATATATGTTTTGGATATTCATATGCACCGGATGAATGGATTCATGACAGTTTTTTTATATATGGTTTAGATTATGAGATCCATTCAAAGGCGGATTATTCGGAAGATGAATTTATTGCTCTCGCATGTAAGCAAATTGAACACGGTTATCCAGTCATCATTATCCCTAAAGAATATATGGATACTATTTTTGCTATCGGCTTTTCCGACCATGGACAGATTTTAAAAGGATTAGGATTTTTGGATGGAGACGATCAAAAAAATGCAAGGCTAAACTTTGAGCAACTTAATCAATATGCCGGTTGGTACAAGCTTAATTGTGATATGATGACGCTCAAGCCTTCAAATGAAAAAATGCCGTTAGCTAAGGCATGTATTAATGCACTATTTAGAGGGATAACACTATTATTAAATAACAGCCATTGCGGAGAAAATAAAATGCAAGGCTACGGTATAGTTATTTACCAGAACTGGTGTGATTTATTAAAGGAAGAAAACAGAATAAATGCTGATCAAATTGACTGTGTTTTTCCTCATGCATTTATTCATTATGAAAATAAATTAAGAACCAAACAGTTTTTTGAACTATGTATAGATATAATTCCCGATATCGATAAAGAATTAATGGATTTGGCAATAAGTCAATATAATGAAATTATATCCTTTGCAACGGAAATAGCAACTATTGCCCATCAACGTAATTCATTTTCCAAGGACTCCTTGAAAGAAAAAAGGAATTATATAATTGAAATGCTACGCAGAAGCAGTGAGCAGGAAGAACTTGCTTTATCTTATATACAAAAGGCATTAGCAAATATTCAGAAATAAACTTATAAAACATTCTGAGGTCTCAAATTCATAATTTAAAAACTAAAATACGTTTTTTTATACTTGTCGCTTCTTTTATTCTATCTTCATTAAAAAAATGCGAGAACAACTGATTCCGTGAAGATTCAAAACTATCATCTGAAATTGCAAAAATATTTTTTTGTATTCTCTTTACACCAGCGTGACGCTGAACCCAATAAAGCTCGGCTTCGGTCGGGCTTTATTTTATACCTTTCTCATCTTTAAAATCTTTTTGGTAACGATAACACAAATAAGGACGCTAATTCTGATACAAAGTTAGCGTTCTTTCTTTTTCCTACTTTCCGTGTTAAAATAAAGCCGTCACAGTACTCTGCCTTACGGTATTTTTGCTTTTTGAAGAGTTTTTTCGTGATCAACGAAAATGTAATCGTTCAAGAGGATTTATTGAAGTGGTTTATAAACAAATGATAAATTATCATAGCAGACGAAGTGAAGTACCCACTGTAAGAGAGATTCCAGCAGAAAGGAAAAGTATGTTATATTGCGAAGACAACGATAAGAGCGAACGGTCATATAAGCAGTGCGACCGGTTACAGGCTGCCCTGTTTTCCGCCAAGTAGAAAGGTAAAAAAACGAAATTTTTTGCAACCCTCTTGACAAAAAGAAAAGTTGAGGTTATAATATAACAGTGATATATAACATTGTTATATGGAGGTATATAATGAACGAAGCGGAACAGACAACGCTTGAAAAAATTCATGCGGCGGCAAAGCAGGAATTTATGGAAAAAGGATTTCAGTCTGCCTCGCTGCGAAACATCGTCAAGACGGCAGGTGTGACAACTGGCGCTTTTTACGGATACTTTTCTAGCAAGGAAGCTCTCTTTGCTTCTATTGTAGAACCTCATGCTGCAGCGGTTATGGGAAGGTTCATGACGGCACAGACCGATTTTGCTGAGCTGCCTAAAGAAGAACAACCCGAACATATGGGAAAAGAGTCTGCCGTATGCGTGGACTGGATGATCGACTATATGTACGAGCATTATGAAGATTTCAAAATTCTGATTTGTTGCAGTGATGGGACTCCTTATGAGTACTTCGTCGATTCAATGGTGGAAACGGAAGTGGAATATACTTTTCGATATATTGAAGTGCTGAAAAGTCTTGGAAACAAGGTGCCGGAGCTTGACCGCGAACTTTGCCACATGATAGCAAGCGGTATGTTTGAAGGCATCTTTGAAGTGATCCGTCACGATATGCCGAAAAAGCGCGCGGTGACTTTCATTGCTCAGCTTCGTGAGTTTTACACCGCAGGCTGGATGAAAATTATGGGGCAATAATGTCCTTTAATTTTTAAACAATAGTTAGCTAACGCTAACTTATAACAAGGATATTAGAAGTCGGCTGCAGCGGCTCTCTGTATCATATAACTTTATCTATTAGGAGGTATCAAAGTGTCAAATAAAACAGATGCACGGAGTATGTTATTAAATGATACGCCGTGGAAACTGATGGCCAAATTGAGTATTCCTGCAATCATCGGAATGATTGTTGTTGGATTGTATAACTTTATGGACGGCGTTTTTGTCGGTCAAATGGTTGGTGACAATGCCATGGCAGCTGTATCGGTTGCTTATCCATTCACACTTGCCAATACGGGAATTGCCACATTGATTGGCGTAGGCTCGGCATCCGTCCTATCTAGGGCGATCGGGAAACGAGATAAAAAAACGATTGACCGAATTATGGGAAACTTAATTGCTCTTAATCTAATTTTTTCCTTGATTATCATGGCGGTCGGCATGATATTCACCCGTCAGATTTTAAGCCTATCTGGAGCACAGGGAGAAATTTTACATTTAGCGACCCGATATCTGAGAATCATTTTTGCCGGAAGTCTGTTCGTTAATTTCGCACAGTCATCCAATATGATTATGCGCGGAGAAGGTCTTTTGAAGCAAGCTATGCTGTTCTCCGGAGGTTCCGCCGTTATCAACATTGCTTTAGACCCGATTTTGATTTCTGTTCTTCGTTCTTACGGATTAGGAATTGACGGCGCGGCATATGCTACTGTCATTTCACAGTTTTTGTATGCAGCAGTAATGCTGTGGCATTTTATGACGAAAAGTAAAAATGTAAAAATCCATAGAATTCGTATAGAAAAAGGATTGGTATCCGAAATTTTCGGAGTAGGATTTTCCGCTATGCTTATGCAGGTTATGATGATGGTGCAACAGACGGCGCTGTACAATATAGCGGCGCAGCATGGCGGCGACACATGGCAGATTATTCTTGGTGCGACATACAGAGTTGTTGCATTTGCTTTTATTCCCCTGTGGGGTCTTTCACAAGGATACCAACCTGCCGCAGGTACAAATTATGGTGCAAAGCAATATGGCCGAGTAAAACAGATTACAAAGGTGTTTACCGTTGCTGCGACGCTATTGTCCCTGGTTTTCTATTTACCGATTATGATTGCCCCGAAAGCAATGCTGTCAATGTTTATTACGACGCCTTCCGTTGTGGAGCAAGGAGCTTCAGATTTCAGGCTATTCTTTATTTCCTATATTTTAATGGGAATTTGGATTATTGCTTTAACGCTGATGCAGTCGCTTGGAAGAGCTGCCAAGGCGGGTATACTTGTTGTTTTGCGTCAGATTGCGGTTTATATACCTGCGGCGATGCTTATGCCTTATGTAGCGGGACTTGGCGTGCACGGCGTTTTCTGGGCGCCGCTGATTACCGATGTATTGGGTATTGTAGTTGCAATTCTTATGATGCGAAGTGAATTTAAGAAAATGAATCAAGATAGGAGGCTTGGAAGTGAAAAAGAATAAAAATCTTTCAGAGCTTATGAACTTTGCGGGTAAGCACAGATATCTTACCTATTCATCGCTCATATTATCGGTCATCAGCGCTGTCCTTGCGCTCTTGCCCTTCGTCTTTATCTTCTTTATCATCAAAGAAGTTATCGAGGTTGCCCCGAACTATTCAGAGGCCGTTCATGTCGTCCGTAACGGGTGGATGGCGGTACTG
>CAMWVM010000065.1 GCA_947177715.1 uncultured Ruminococcus sp. | reverse complement strand
CAGGGTCATAGTATCTTGACTGTAGGTAATAAAGGCTTGTCTCTTCATCATAGTAGTAACCACGGTATCTGAATGGATTCAGCTCGCCGAGATTGCAGTTTGATGTATCTGAAACGATAGTGCAAACACCCCATGGATCATACTCATATTCTACTACACAATTACCGTCGTTGTCAACTATTGCTATGATATCTCCCACAAGGTTGGTAATATAGAAATACTGATTGCTTCCAAGCTCAAATCCGACAAGATTATCGCTTTCATCATATCTGAAATAGAATGTGTTAGTTCCGTCGGTCTGTCCTGTGATCTTGCTTTCCACTAATGTATATGAAACTGAATTCTCCCCAATTCTTTTCTCCGTTCTGAGCCCCTCGGCATTATATTTATATGTTATCTGCGTGCCGTCAGAACGCTTTGCGGAAGCAAGCTGTCTTCCCATTTCCCATGTAAACTGTGTTCCGTTGTAATAAGTCAGCGGATTTCCGAGATCATCATAAGTAATAGCTTTATCGTCATATGAAACCATTTTAATGCCGTCATAGCTTCTTGCTGTTTGATTTAAAGTGCTTGGCCCTTTAGTTGTTACAACATTAACTAAATTTCCCTCGTTGTTATAAGTATAATGCTTATGAATATTGGTACTTATCTCATGAGTTTGCTGTAATCTGTTCAGGCTGTCATAAATATACTCATATTTGCCGTCGGAAAGAATATTTCCGTTAGCGTCATATGTGTACTCGATTTCATTATTGTATGTACCCTCATACTTGATTTTTGAAACCTGTTCACTCTGATTAACTCCATTATTCGTTGAGGTATATTCATATGATTTTCTGATTAATGTGTTTTTACCGCTTTCAGTTTGTTTGTTATCTGAAAGATTAGCTTCAAAGATTTCTTGATTTGAAAGTCTTCCAAATTCATCTGTAGTGTTTTTTACATTATAGAAAGTGTTGTAACCGTTTTTCTTCCATGAAGTACGATTCCAGTCAATAAGCGGCTGGGTGTCGCTTGAAGAAACTTCTTTCGAAGCATATTCAGTCTCTTTTTCACTGCCGTTAAGGTATTCAACAAATGAACTTCCGTTGTTGTAGTAGGAGTGAATAAGACTGTTGTTTTTCCTTTCCTGAGTATATTCAATACCGTCTTCATCGGTTGAATATGATGTTACTGTATTGTTTACATTATCCTTAACAGAAAGGAGCGTGCCGAAATCGTCATAATAGTAGTTGTATTTTTCCGTTCCATTAGAACTGATGCCCAGTTTATTTCCTGATTTATCATAACTGTAATTTATTGACTGACCATTACCGTAATTTATACCTGATAGGATATAATTATCATCGTATAAATATTGAACAAGACTTTGGCTGCCCAATTTAATGCTGTTAAGTGCACCGAATTTATCATATCCAAAACTATATGAGTTTTTATCACAGGAATTAATTCCGGTTAATCTGTCACCGTTATCATATGAATAGGTGCTGAAAAATTTTCCCTGTGAAACTGTGGCTATATTATCCGCACTGTCATAAGAATAACTAACAGAATTTCCTTTAGGATCAGTAATCTTTTTCAGCAATCCAAGCTGATTATCATAATCAAATACAGTAGTTTTTCCTAAAGTATTAGTTTCCGAGATTTGATAATTGCCATCAGCGCTGTAACCATTAATTGATTCCATGTTTTTTCCATTAATCTGAGTAGCGCTTTTTGTTATATTATCATAATCGTCATATGCTGTGACAGTTTTTACACCATCTTCATCAGTATATTCAATTTCTCTGCCATGTGCATCTGTAATGGGCTGATTTTCTGAGCTTTCGTCTTCTGAGCTTTCTTCGTCGGTTTCGTCAGAAGATTCGTCATCTATTTCTGATATTCCGTCATATTGGAGTAAGAGTCTGTCAAACAGAGCATAATTTACTTGATAGTCATAAATAGCAGAAATTTTAATTTTGTTGTATACATCAGATGCAGTTGCACTTGACATATTAAACTGCCAGTCATTTATGTAACTGTTAAAGGATAGGCTTTGTGCTTCGCCAACTAAATTTTCATCATTAAAGAATTCAACTTTTATTCCGAAAGTTCTATTGTCCCTTAGTGAAGCCGCATTAGCCTTAGTCCAGCCTCCAAAGTTGTATGTATCTCCCTTTTGACCATTCAAGTTTGTAACTTCCTGATAAACACTGTTTTCATATCGTGCATCACCAAAAATCTTGATGCATTTGGAGTCAAACGGTGTTTCATCATTAGCGAAACAGTATATTCCTTTCTGACTGTTAATGGAGGGTGCATTCTGCGATTGAGTACTGTTTGAATTCCAGTTTGAAGTATCATTAAAATCAGCGTTGATAATATAACTATAATCAGATATGGTAGTGCCTTTTTCAAGCTGGATTCCGTCAAAGTATGCTTCAGCAAGGGAATTAGTGCTGTTTAAAACTAAAGCAACTTGTGCCGCACAGTTACTGTTTGCTTTAAATGTCGTAGCAATTCTTGTCCATTTGGATGTTCCGGTAATATATTGTGCATCTGAATTGCAGGTTATATCTCCGTTGTTTACTTTTATTGAAGCACCCAAACTTCCATTTGTATTTTTGGTTTTTACATAAGCCGATAATACATATGTCTGTCCGCCAGTTAGGTTAACGGTTTGACTTGCTGTGCCTGATTTACCGCTAAGCTTAAAGCTGTGGGTTCCAAACATCTTTTCATCAGTTGAAACCGTAATACCGCTCCAGTTTAAAACTCCGTTCTGTGCTCTGGAATTAGAAAGTAGGTTAACTTCATTTTTCTGATAACCGAATGAATTGATCAGTTCGTTATGAGCTTTTGAAGGTGTATTTCCTTCGCTGGTTCCGTATTGGTTTACTAATGTATATCCATATGCATTTTGCGAAGTCAAAAGATTTCCGTGTTTATCAAACTGAAGTATTTCTTTTTCATCGGTTTTATTATCGGTAAATGTGGTTTTATCTACAGAATAAGAAACACTTATATTTTCACCTAAAGTACCATCACAATCATATTCTTTTATAGTTTGTACTCTGGGTAAGCTTTCATCAGTATATGTAAATGCAAAACTATATCCATCTGAATTTATTGCTTTAATGATATAATTGTCTGACCAGTTATATCTGACAATTCTGTTATTCGGATATGTAATGGATGACAAAGTACCGTCAGCATTATATTTATAACTTACAGTTTTAAGAGTTTTATCATTATTGCCTTTATAATTGATATCCTTCAATTTATCATTATAAACAAATTCATAAACTCTACCCACTCCATCAGTTATTGAGGAAATAGATAGTGAATTATTTGCAGCATAATTAATATTAATTATACCATTTATTTCTTCAGAAGAAAACGCTGTAACATTTGCTTCTTTAACGCAGCTTAAATTCATATCTGCAATTTTAACAAGCCGCCCACCATTATCAAAAAAATACCTATGATCAGATGAATCTGTTATTGTAATTGTAGAATAATTTTCGTATGATGTTCCGTCTATAGATAGTTCATATCCTCTTTCTGAATAATCAGTAAATGTTATATTACCCTCATCATCTGTGTGTTTTTCGAAATAAATAGGTCTGGCATCTTCACCAATGTATGTATAAAATTCCTTTTCTGAGTTATATAAAATCATCTGGGAATAATTTGTTCTAAATCCATTTCCGTAGACATTGGTATATAAATTTTCAGGCAGTGACAAATTATTTTCATCATAAATCATTGAAATATTAACGGGCATTATATTTCCATCAACGTTGAGATCACTGCGTGTTAATCTTAATGTTCCGGAAAAGTCATTTATATTAACTTTTCCTGCTCTGCCAATATCAATATCCCGGCTGTTTTCATAGCTGGAATTAGTCATTGGTGAGTATTCTATTGTAATATAGGGATTTCCTATTGGATTTTGTCCTGTATATTCACTTGCATATATCCTACTGCCATACATATATATGCTGGAAGAATCGAGCATGATTCCAAAGTTTTTATCAGGATTACTATACCAGTTTTCAACTATGTTTGTAATATCCCATCCGAGATATCCTATGTCATCATTTAAAACATTTTGATAATCAATAATTTCATTTTTAAAAGTTGGTCTGTTTTTATATGTAACTGAACTTTCGCTCCAATCTGATGTTACTTCATAGGCATTAATTTGAGATGTAACAGCACTGAAAACATTTAAGTTCAATACAGCATTTGTAATATAAGAATTATTCCAAATGTTTTTAGGCAATTCTTGAAATTTTATATATGACAAATATTCATCAGTATATTCATCAACCGGTGACAATTCGCCTCTAATTTTTCCAACTATTAAATGAGCTGATTTTCCATAATTATTATCAGGACGAATCGATGTTACATATGCATCGTCAATATTCTTTGAATCATTAAGTGTTATTGTAGGATCAATAGATACCGGATATACTCTTTCTTCATCAGAGAGCCATTCTATACTTGGTGTATAGGAAAGTATATAATTATCTTTATTTTTTGTAAGTTCTGTTTTAATATCATTTGAATAATTATTTTGACTGTCTGTCATAAAAGGAGCTGGAATAACGAACACACTTTCATTGTTATTTTTAAAAATAACTGCTCCGTCTTCTTTTAATTCAGCGGTTAAGCCTTTTGCAGTTAATTCAAATTTATATGATGTTTCTTTTTCTGGCGCTTTTGTCAGACTTATTGTTTCCTTAAGCGAGTTGCTTACAACCTCATATTCCAAATTGGTTTCTGTTCCGGAATATACATCTTCAAACTCTACTGTTGAGGATTTAATACTTTCCTGAACATAATCGTCGATTGTTTTATCCTTAAGCTTTTTTTGTTTTTTTAATTTGTTTTTTGAATTGTCGGATATTACATTGGATTTTGAAACATTCAACGGTACTATAGAAATCTCATAATCTTTTGTTTTCGCATTAATTGAATTGTTTTCACTTAATTTCTCTGGAATTTCAACTTGAAATGTTGGATTATTATTAGTAAGCTGGAATTCCCCGTCTTTATTTTTTGTTTCTAAAAGTGTGTTATCATATTCTTCCCACGTTTTTTCTACATTATTATAATAATGTAGGGGAGATGCAGTAATTATACTTATTCTGCTTCCATCCGATTTTTCGTAAGTCTTTGAATATTCGCTTCGTAAATCAGTTAGCTCATTAGTTATGTATGATTTTTCAATTTCAGTGGTCTTTGTGGTCTTAGCCGTTAAATTAGAGTTATTTTCGTTGGCAAAAACGGCAATAGACGAATCGGTAATAACTAATGATAATGCAATTATTCCGCTTAAAATTCTTTTCTTTATTTGTTTCATTTTTTTACCCCCTGTTTTATTGTATTTATCTGTCCCGTTTATTATTTTTGCACCATTGGTATCACCCCCTATTTACAATAATTAAATTTGAGTATATTACCCCATAAATAATAAATATTCAAATTTGTAATTTTACGCAATTATTGTGCAAATAATTTTAAATTTTGTAGACTTGCACAAAACAAAAGGGGGATTTTTGTTTAAATCCATGATAAAATATGAAAAAAACACGTCTTTTAATACTGTAAAAGAATAAATGGTATAGAAAACTTATACTGGTATAACTGGATTTTAGATCTTAAGTGCAAATATAAAATAAATTATTTACAAATTATTTTATTAATAATAAACAATGGTTAAAAAGAAAAAAGCTGATTGAGTAAAATCTCAATCAGCTTTTTTCTATATATTTTATTTTTTTAGTACGGCCTCTGTCCTGTAAATCGGAAATCCTTGTTCTGAAAAACGCTTTTCATATTCTGTTACAATGTTGCCCTCAAAATCACTATTATGTAAATCAAGAGAAATATTTTTCAGCATAAAACCGCTTGCAGTGAATTCTTCAAGAGAGAATTCAAAGAAGTGCATATTATCAGTCTTTTGATGTATCTCCGCACCTTTTTGTATAAGGCGTTTGTAAATCTCAAGGAAGTTCCTATGAGTAAGCCTGTGAGATGCATAGGACTTTTTTGGAAAAGGACAGCTGAAGTTAAGATAAATCCTGCGTACAGAATGTTCTGGTATATAGCATTCAAGATATTCTGCGCCGCCTCTTAAAAAATATAAGTTCGGAATATTTTCCTCTATTGCCTTTTCGGCAGCTTCTACAACAACGTTACTGCTTTTTTCAACTGCAAGATAATTTATATCAGGGTTTCTTTTCGCAATTTCCCTTGCGAATTGACCTTTACCACAGCCTATCTCCAGTTCCACCGGATTATCATTTCCAAACAACTTCTTGTAGTCAATAAGACTGTCGGTATCTTTAACCTGATAATTTCTATCTTCACGATCCATAAAAATTATACGGTTGCCGCAGTTCTCTAATCGTTGTTCCAAATTCTTTTTTCTTCTCATTCTCATGATGTTTTTACCCCTTATGTATCCGCGTTATAGTTCAATTTCTGTGCCGCCAACTGGTCTTATGTCCAGCACATGGCATGAGTTTTTGCCGAACACAGCTTCAATTTTTGTTTTAAATTCTTTAAGCTTTTCATTAGGAACAAATGCCTGAATAGTACCTGCAAAACCGCCCCCGTGAACTCTGCAAGCACCTTGGGCTTGAAGAATGTCTTTGGCAATGTATAAAGCTGAGGATAATCCTTGTTCTCTCGGAGAAGACGATGCAAAGATATTTTGCAGATATTTATATGACGAATCACCTGATTGATTAACAATGTCTAAAAACTTGTCAAAATCTCCACTTTCCAAAGCTTTGCATTCCTGTTCAACTCTTTTATTGCAGTCCATAAAGTGAAGTGCTCTTAAAACAGCTCTGTCACCAAATTTTTCACGAAGCTCAGCATAGTTTTCCATAATGTCTGATTTAGTAATCTGACGTAGTACCTCTTTATTAAAGAAACCTGCAATTTCTTTCATTTCCTTTGGAATTGCAGCATATTCCGGTGTAAGATTTGCGTGATTTCCTTTTGTATCGATAATGCAAAGAGCGTGTCCGCTTGAATTAAAATCAAAATTAATAGTATTGATAACAGGATTCTTAGGGTCTTTGAAGTCAATGGATATAAAGCTTCCTACAGAAGAAGCCATTTGATCCATTAGTCCAGACGGTTTGCCGAAGTATACGTTTTCAGCAAATTGTGAAATTTTTGCAATTTCCACATCATCTGCCTTACCTGAATTATATAAACCGTTGATTATTGCACCAACCAAAACTTCAAATGCCGCAGAAGATGAAAGACCTGAGCCTTTAAGTACATTGGAAACAGTGTATGCTTTAAAACCGCCAATCTTGTATCCTCTGTCGGAAAATCCTCGCAATACACCTCTTATAAGTGACTTTGATGTGTTTTTTTCTTTATTTTTAATATCAAGCTCAGATATATCAACGGTATCCATTGGATAGCCTTTTGATTTAATTTGAACTATTCCGTCGTCAGTAGGTACAACTGCGGCAATAACATCAAGAGATACTCCTGCGGCTAATACTTTACCATTTTGATGGTCGGTATGATTTCCGCAGACCTCTGTGCGTCCTGGAGCAGAAAAGAACCTATTGGCTTTTACACCAAATATTTTTTCAAATTCTTTTGATAGTTCTTCATATCTTTTCCTTTGAAAATCAATAGTATTTTGGGAATATACTTTTTCAAGTGTGTTAATTGACATATAAAAGCTCCTAATATTTTATTTCGATTTCACTTTATCTTTCATGCAGGCGAGTACAAGTCCGATTGATGAAAGCATGGTTACCATTGCCGTTCCTCCCGCTGAAAAGAAGGGAAGAGGTACTCCGATGACCGGCATAAACC
>CAMWVM010000064.1 GCA_947177715.1 uncultured Ruminococcus sp. | reverse complement strand
ATACAGCTTATGACGGTATCATGTTCCAGATCAGCGGCATGAAAATTAATTCAATTGAGTTTTCACAGGATAATATAAAGCTTTCATCACAGCTTAAGGGCGTTAATACAGACACTAATACAAGTAATGGTGGTAATGGTTCTACAGGAACAAACACAGATTCAAAGGCAGGCAATAATAACAACACAAACAATACAGATTCAAAGACAACTACAAACAATGGTTCAACAACTACAAACAACGGCGGTTCAACAACTACAAATAATGGTTCAACAACTGCTAACAAAACAGACAGCACAGCTAACACAGGTGCAACAGCAGGTCTTGCTTTGGCAGGAATTGCTCTCGCAGGTGCTGCATTCGTAGTTTCCAAGAAGAAGTAATCAATAAAGATTTTAAAAAGACTTCGCTTTAAGCGAAGTCTTTTTTTGTATTCTTTTGTATGTGTTAAATTAATTTGTGAAAAGTAACCAATAATTCTTGTACAAATTGTGCAAATGATATATTGCGAAAATTGATTAGTTGTGATATAATCATATTGTAAATTAAAGGTTTCATTTACAACTGAAACGACAAAACGGAGGTAATTTTAATGAAGAAGATACTTGCAGCTACTTTAGCTCTTATGATGACAGCAGCAGTTATGGCTTCATGCGGAAGCGATGACTCAAGCTCAAAGGAAGAGTCAAAGACAGATGCTTCATCTGCGGCAGCAGAAAGCAAAGCAGCTGAAAGCAAGGCTGATGCAGCGTCAGGCGACGAAGAGAACGCTACACCTAAGGATGTTTCTGAAATCCCAAGTGCTTTGAACAATCAGGAAACAGCATCATTTAAGTTCACAACTGACATGAATGTTGATGATTTTGTTAAGCCAATGGCTAACAGCAACTATGAGGATGACGAGTCACAGGTTAAGCTTTCAATCGAAGAACTTGAAGGAATTCCAATGCTAAGAGTTGAAACTCTTGATAAGAATGATTCAACAGGAGAATATAAGGTTCCTAAGATTCAGATTGATATGTCTAAGCTCTTTAAGGGTCAGGAATCCGATCTTCCTAAGATTTTCACAATCAAAGCTGATATCATCTACAAAGCAGTAGGTGCTTTCCATGATGAAGAAACTGGCGAGGATAAGATGAATCCTGGTAACTTCCTTGGTAAATTTGTTACACAGCCATCTGACGGCAACGGAAGCAACTCATGGAACGAACTTCTTGAATTCAGCTTTGCTGAATGGGTAAGCGAATGGGGATATGCTGAACTCCAGATCCGTCCGGGTATCAAGGAGCAGGCTATATTTAAAGATGTTACAACATCTCAGTACCTCTCACTTATGAAGTGGTCAATTCCTAACCAGGCTGATTACTATATTGCTAACCTTACATTCCTTGATGAAGAAGGAAACGTAATTGAATGCAACTACGGTAAATAATTTATTAACATAATTAAAACTGCGAGTCATAAGGGCTCGCAGTTTTTTGTTACGAAAATTCTACTGTTAGTTGATTTGTAATATCAAGTGATACAAGTTTGTTTTCTTTAAATTCAGCTTTAAAATCTAAACCTTTTACCTCGCCCGTTTGAGTAACAGTGTCCCCATCTTTAATGCATTCCATTCCTTGACGTTTGGCACATTCATCAAGTGCAGAGGTAACTAAATCTACTATACCAAATTGGGGCAGTTCTTCCCGTGATGCAGTGTAGCTTAATTCCTTGAAATTTAACGTGCAGCTATCATTAAAAAGTGATATTTCCATTCCCTCTATGGTTTCGGGAGCAGTGAAAACAGCCTTCCAGCCTGCACCGTCTGCACGTTCAAAATCTGCCGAGTAGGTAATTTCCTCTTGTGTTATATCTGCATGACACTTGTAGTTGCCATCTAACTCAATGGGTTGGCATTCAGATTTACCACAGGAAGAAAAGATAAAAATAAACGAGCTGACTGCGGCTAAAAAAGCCGTAATTTTTTTTAGCTTCATATGTATCCCTCCAAAAAATACTGCCTTTCTCTATTTTAGAAAACAAAGAAAGACAGTTAAATTGCGAAGGTTATTCTGATTCCCAGCTTTTTAATTCCTGCGGTATGCAAGAAATTATGTCGCTGGCTATTATACCTCTCTCTGATTGGCTTTCAGCCAGCCGTTCAGCAGTACTGCCCATTAAACAGCTTGCTAAAAGGCAGGCGTTTTTAGAGCAAACTCCTTGTGCCATGAAAGAACCAATCAGTCCGGCAAGCAAATCGCCTGAGCCGCCTTTGGCTAAAGCAGTGTTGCCGAAGTCTGTGATGAAGCAGCTGCCGTCAGCCATTGTCGTTATCGTCTGAGTTCCCTTTGCATGTATTGTTATATTATACTTTTGTGCAAGTAATAAAGCATATTTTATCCTGTCGGATAGAACTTCATTGGTAGATACACCGCAAAGTCTTGCAAGCTCAGCAGGGTGAGGTGTTAGAATAACTTCCGCTTGTTTTTCTTCTAATACATCTATATGCTCAGACAGGCAGTTTATTCCGTCAGCGTCAATGATAATGGGACACTTTGCATTTTTAATCACGTCATAAACTAAAGTCTTTGTTCCATCAGTAACACCCAATCCACAACCAATTACTATAGCCGAGCAGTCCTTTGAGCGTTCGATAATCATCGGTATATTCTCAGCGGTGCTGAATCCGTTTTCATCTGTCTTTAAAGATGTAAATGTGCATTCAGGCATGGCAGAAACAAGTGATTGTGCAATTACTTTGGGCGTGAGCAGATTGACAATTCCTACACCACTTCTTAAAGCCGCTTTTGCACATAAAGCCGCCGCTCCCATGTATTGTTCGCAGCCGCAAATAAGCATTAGTTTGCCATATGTACCTTTGTGACTGTTTCGTTTGCGTATTGGCAAAAGCTTTTTAATTTCTGTTTTTTTCACTTCACCAATAGAAAAAGTTAAGCCTTTGTCACATCCCTTTGGAATCCCAATGGAAGCCACAGTAATTTCACCGCAAAAATCCTTGGCAGGATGAAAGTGTAAGCCTGTCTTTGAACAGTAAAAGGTTATAGTTTTGTGGCATTTCAGTGTGCCATTAGAAATCTGTCCGTTTAAACAGTTTACTCCCGACGGGCAGTCGCAGGCTATTTTATAAGCTTGAGATTTTTTAATGATTTCAAAGTAAGGTAAAAGATCGGACTTGATCTCGCCGTGAAATCCCGTACCGAAAACGCAGTCTGCAATTATTTCAGCATTATTTATAATGCTGTTAAATTCATAAGAATCCTTGTCAGTTACTTTTATTGATTTGTCAAGTCTTGTAAAAGCCGCTTTTGATAGCTCTGTCTTGGGTTCTCCACACATTAAAATAACAGTGGGAATAACTCCTGATTTTGCAAGAAAATCAGCGCATACAAGTCCGTCGCCGCCGTTGTTTCCATTGCCTGTAAGAATAACAATTTGACGAAGCATTTTTGATTGTGCAACAGATAATATTTCTTTGGCAAGTGCCTCTCCTGCATTGTCCATAAGTTCCCCTAATGGTACTCCAAGTTTTACCGATGCCTGTTCTGCCTCGCTCATTTGTTTTGGAGTTAGTATCCTGTCCATATGTTATTCTCCTTTCCTGTATGCTATAACAACAGCCTGCGCAAGACTGTCAGTGTGAGTAATGCTCACCGAAAATTCATATCTTCCCGCTAATTGCAAAGCCTTACCTGTAAGTTCAATGAAAGGAGTGCCGTGGTCATCTCTTAAAACAGAAACTTCGTTAAGGGAAAATCCCACTACTCCCGTTCCCAATGCTTTTGAAAAAGCTTCCTTTGCCGCCCAGTTTCCGGCCATTGACTGAAAAGGAGAACCTTTTGCAGAAAAAAGGGCAATCTCCTTTTGGGAGAATACCCTTTCCATAAATCTTTGGCTTTTAACGCTTTTCTCTATTCTCGATATTTCTATCAAGTCAGTACCAATTCTGTACATGCTTATCTCCCGTATCTCAAATTTCTTGGCAAGCAATTCTTAATAAGCTCAAGCATTTCTTCACTTGGCGTAAAAATAAGAACGGTGTTTCCCAAAGACGAATGATTTAAACGAATGTAATAATCGGTTTGTCCTGCATCGTTTCCGGACGCTTGAATAAGCGTTTCGTTAGGAGAAATTCTCAAACTTCCGTCAGCAACGCCAAATTCAAGAGCAGCAGCAAGCTTTAATGTAGCAAGCCTTTTTCTTGAACGCTGAGCAACAATTTTGTCAATATCAAGTTCACCGTTTGTAAGAATATATTCATATTCAATTATAAGATTTGTAATAAGATAATATCCGCCGTAAATTATTCCTCCGGCAAGAACTACTCCGAAGATAGATAAGCTTGATCCCATAAAAAACAGGAAACAGAAAATAGCCAGCAGGCATGAAGCAAAAATAATCAGCAGTTTTTTTATCTGATCATTTTTTTCAGGTAGTTTTTTCACAAGCTGTTCCTTAAAAGTATCCATAAGTCTATCCTTTCTTTAAATGCTAATTTATTATTTTTTAATAAAACAATGTAATTTAGCTCACTGCGAAAATTTCTTAAATCACAATGTATTGCTTTACAGCTATTATACCATGTTTTTCTGTGACTTTCAAGGGGGTATGCTATTGAAAAGAAATAAAAAAAGTGATATAATTAAATGTAAAATAATTTTAGTATGAAGGGAGAACGTTCTGCAAGGAACGGAAGATTATACTATGATAATAGATTTTCATGTCCATGCTTTTAATCCCAAGATTGCAGAAAAAGCAGTAGGTAAGTTAGCTGAAGTGTCAAAAATAAAACCATACACTTATGGTCTTATAGATGATACTATAAAATGTTTTGATCAGTGGGGCGTTGATAAAGGCGTTCTTCTGCCAATAGCTACAAAACCTTCGCAGCATAAAATTATAAATGACTGGGCAGCGGAACAGGACGGAGATAGATTTATATCGTTTGGAAGCGTTCATCCTGACGGAGAAGATGCTTTGGATGAACTTGAAAAAATAAAATTAAGAGGCTTGCATGGAGTAAAGCTTCATCCTGATTATCAAGGCTTTATGGTGGACGACGAAAAAATGGAGCCTGTATATGAACAAATTGAAAAACTGGGACTGCCTGTGGTGTTGCATGCTGGTTTTGATTGTATATCGCCAAATTTAATTCATTGTCCCCCTGAAAGATCAATTAATGTGTGGAAACGGCATAAGCATATGAAAATGGTATTGGCTCACCTGGGTGGAAATCAGCAATGGCAGCAGGTATATGATATTCTTGCAGGTGTTGACGGAGAGCTTTATTTTGATACAGCTTTTTCTATGGATTGCGACAATAGGCTTATGGAGAAAATCATAAATAAGCATGGCGCTGAGAGAATTCTCTTTGCAAGCGATTGTCCTTGGGAGAGTTCGGATAAGTTGAAAGAAAAAATATTATCGCTTAATATTTCTGACGATAAAAAAGATAGCATATTGGGGGGGAATGCCCTGCGTTTGCTTGGAATGAAGACTTAAAGGGTGATATTAATGAAAAAATTTTGTAAAAACAATTTTGTTTTCTTAGCAGCATTTGCATTAGCTGTTGTATCCACTGGATGCAGCATGTTTGAAGCTGAAAGCTCAATAGCAGAAACAGAACCGGAATCAAAGGCAGATAGATATATTGAAACAACACAAACAGGAAGATATGCTATTGATGCTGATGGAGCTGACGAAGAATTAAATGGTTTCACTACAACTCGGGAGGAATCAGCAAGCAATTTGGAAAATCCAGTTCCAGATGAGCCAGACCCTGATATCATTGCTACCACTACAACGACATGGTTTACTACAACCAAGGAAACCACGAAAAAAAGCACGTCCGCTAAATCATCAAAAACTACAAAGACTACAAAAGAAACTGCATTGGTTTCCAATAAACTCCATGCGCCTACAAGCAGTGAGAAGTTTAAAAGCAAGAAAAAATATAAGGTAACTTCCGATACAACTTATCTTAATTTGAGATTTGGACCAAGCAAAGAATATGATGTGCAGTTGAAAATCCCAGATGGAAAAATTATTTACGGAACAGCAAAAACTATAACAAGCGGTGACGGATGGATATATGTCACATATGAAGGTACATCGGGATGGGTTATGGAAGATTTGCTGAAATCAGAATAAAAACTTTAAATTTATACTCTTTATGTAATTTTTTGAATTAACATAAATTACTCGAACTTTTTGTTGACAATTATATAAAAATGTATTATAATTAATTCGTTGTATTGTGTTAAATTTTTAAAATGTAAATATAATAGTTAGGAGCTAAATCATGACAATTCAGGACTTATTTGCAATATTGCTTGCGAAAATAAAATTTATTATTATCATGGCGATTATCGGCGGTGTTGCTGCATTTTGTGTAGCCGAGTTTTGGATGCCGATTAAATATTCTACATCAGTTAAAATTTATGTAAAGAGTTCAACAAACACAAGTACAGGCAATACTACTACTGCTGATCTTACAACGGCAAGAACACTTGCGGAAACATACATAATTATTCTTGACGATACTTCAATTTATGAGAAAGTTGCCGATAAATTCATGGAAGAATATGAGGCGGAAGAGCTACAGAGAGTCAATATTCCTTTGGAAAGTGATAGTGAAGGAAATCTCAGAGTGTCGCCGTCATATATTAGAGGCTGTGTATCAATTTCATCTGTCAATGAATCAGAAGTTCTTCAAATAAGCGCAACAACGCAAATACCTCAGATTGCAACAGATATTTGCAACTATATGGTTGAAGTTGCACCTGATGTTCTGAGAAGAGTAACTAAAGCAGGTTCGGTTGAAGAAATCAGTGCACCAAAGGTACCTCTTGCTCCGTCTTCACCAAATGTAAAAAAGATAACTGTAATGGGAATACTGGTGGGGATCATTGGTTCGGTAGCATTAATTGTATTGATCAGCTATTTCAACAATAAGATAGTTTCATCATCTGAAGTTAGAGAGAAGTTTGGAGTTCCGGTATTAGCGGAAATTCCTAACTTTGATACTAAAACTAAGAAAGGAGTGTATAAATAATGAGTAAAAAGAAAAAAAATACGCATAGCCATACACTCACCTTACTTGATAAAAACGTACCCTTTCAGGTAACAGAAGCGTTTAAAACACTTAGAACTAATTTGATATTTGCACTTTCTCAGAAATCAAGTAAGATTATTGCAATATCCAGCGCCTTAGCTTCTGAGGGAAAGTCTACTACAGCAGCAAATATAGCAATAACATTGGCTCAGGCGAATGAAAAGGTGCTTCTTATTGATGCAGACCTTAGAAAACCTGTACAGCACAAAGTTTTTAAGCTTAAGAATAAATATGGTCTTTCAACACTTTTAAGCGGACTTCATTCTTTTAAAGAAGTTCTAAATGAAGATATCATTCCGGGACTTGACATTGTTACATGTGGTCCAATTCCTCCAAACCCATCTGAAATGCTTGGCTCAGAGAATATGAAAGTGCTTCTTGAGGAGCTTTCAAAGTATTATGATTATATCGTAATTGATACTCCGCCGATTAATATTGTAACTGATACCTTGACATTGTTAAAATATATTGCCGGAGTGGTTTTGGTTGCAATGCAGGGAGTAACTAATTTTGATGCATTGGAGCAGGCTATTCAAGCTGTTAATGTCGCAGATGACGCAGTTCTCGGTGTTGTATTAACTAATGTAGATACGAACATGGGTAAATATAATCATAAATATAAATACAGTTCTGATTATTCTTACGGTGAAAATGCAAATGCCCAACCTTTAGAACCTTAATGCAAATAATTTTTATAACTTAGGCAAGATGTCCCCCAGACTCCAATCTATCCTTTGGGATAGGTGTGGCGGCGGGAGCCATTATGTTTTTAGTAGGAGTATAATCTCCCACTAAAAAC
>CAMWVM010000063.1 GCA_947177715.1 uncultured Ruminococcus sp. | reverse complement strand
TGTTGCGACCTTAGCACTTAACACTGCACTCTTAACAATAGGTTCAGCATTTATCGCTTGGGGACTTGATAAAATAATAAGCGGCATAGATAATTATATTCATGCTGAAGAAAATGCCAAGAAAAAGACTGCTGAATTAGCTGAACAGGCTATTGAAAACATAAACAAATACAAGGAAGAAAAACAGGCTTTAGATGATTTGTTCAATGAATATACCAACATAGTTACTTCGGTGGATGAAACCATTGACAAAAAGTCTGAATTAACCAGAGTACAACAGGAACTTACCGAATCTCTTGGCTTAGAAGCTGATGCTCTTGACTTGGTTGGTCAGAAATATTCAGAGGTCTTAGAGAAAAAGTTAGAAACCGATAAGGCTAACGCTGAACTGGTTATTGAGGATAACAAGGGTGCTTATGAAAAAGCTGAAGCAGTAAACGATAGTGCCAATGATTATAGACGTTTTTTAAAAGATGCCGAAGATTTTAAAGAAACGTATGGCACACTTTTCAATATGCCTAATTATAAGATTGACAACGGTGAAATTTTATACAAATTTAAAGATTATTTACCTTCTGATATGAATGTAACTGAAGATAATGCTTATCTTGATTCAGAATACCTGAAGAAAACTTACAAAGAATTAAAAGAAAAAAGTGCTTCAATTTCAGACATTGGTAAAGATTATATTGCTGAAATTCAAGAAATTGCTTCAGAATATGCAGATGTAGAGTTGGAAATTGGTAGTGATAGTGTTAAGGTATTCGGAACTATTGATGATCAGCTCTCAATAATGGAAAAAGCAAAAAAAGTATATCAAACTTACCCTACAGATAGGCAGAATGATGATTTAACTGAAAATATTAATACTGAAATTGACCGCTTAAATAATTTAAAAGAAGTCTATGATGATGTTACAGAAGCAAAAAAGATATTAGAGTATGCAGGATTATCAGACACTCAAAAAAGTAATTTAAACGAAATTGAGTCCTTGTTTGAAAAATTAAAAAACGCTAATACATCTAAAGAAGCTGCTGAAATTTCAGAGCAAATAAATGAACTTAAAAAGTCTTTGTATTCCGGTGTTGAAGAAGATAGTGATTTAGGAAAAAAACTTGATTATTTCTTTGAATCTCATCAAAATAGTTTAGCACAACTCAATACATTACTTTCTGAAGCAAGCGACCAATATTTAAAAACTTTAGAAAATTTCAAATCCGAACAATTTGACGATGCTTCACAGGGAATTGAGAAATTCAATTCAGCTCTTTCAAAATTGGCAAATAACGAAGCATTGTCAGGCAATGAAATGCTTGAATTAATTGAACTTAACGGAGATTTATCTGGTGCGTTCACTCAGACCGCAGATGGTTTTGTTATTGATTCAGATAAGTTGCTTAGTGCAAGAAAGACATATACTCAAAAGATATTAGAACTAATTAAAACTGAAATTCAAGCTAATATCGCATATGCTGAAAGTCAAGAAGCTGTATTGAAAACCCAAAAAGAAAAGTTAGAGAAGCTATTGGGGGAACGCACCGAAGTAGCTAAAAAGATGGGTTCATCAAGAAGTCAAAGTGCTTCTGAGGAATTATATAAAGAATTTCAAGAATATTCAAAGGAAATTCAAGAAATTGAAGATTCAATTAACACAACTGAATCAGAAATATTTACAGCCAATGAAACTACAAAAACTTGGTCTAACTATTTAGCTGTTATTGAAAATTTAAGCAGAAATGTAGAAGACAGCACAAAAAATATTTCTAATGAAATCAAGACCGCAGATGAATATTATGAAGATCAAGTTTATCAGATTGATAAAACAATTCGAAAAATTCAGCTTGAAATTGATAAGCAGGAAGAAGTTCTTGAAACTCTCGAAAAGCAAAAAAAAGAACTGGAAGAAATAATCTCTAACTATGAAACTGCTGCAAGTACCGCACAATCATTCATTGATAAGCAAAAAGAGTCTGTTGAAGAAGAAAAGAAATTAGTTTCTGAAAGTTTTGATAAACGTATTGAACAACTTGAAAATCAGAAAAAGGCTCTTGAAGATCAGAACAATAATATAAATAAACAGATCAATTTGCAAGAAAAGCTTAATAATCTAAATAAAGCTAAAAGTCAATTAGTCGCAACCTATCGTGAAGACGGCGGTTGGACTATCGGTCAAAATGCTTCTGACGTCAATAAAGCACAAAATGAATATGATGAAGCTGTAAGACAAGATAAGATTGATAATATTCAAGCGCAGATAGATAAAATCAATACTGAAAAAGAAAGTAAATTATCTCAGTATGATAAGGATATTGATAAATGGGAAGAATATAAGCAGAAATGGTCGGATGCAGTTGATTCATATAAGCAAAATCAAGATGAATTATTGGCTTCCCAAATCTTAGGTTCTAACTGGAAGTCGCAAATTTTATCTCAGGACACAGGCATTATTAACAACTTTGAAAGTAACTACAACGGTTACCAACAGAGATTGCATAATGACGTAGAGCAAGAAATTGAAGCAGTTAATAATAGCATACAATCCAAACAAGATGAAATTAGTTCTTGGGAAACTACTAAAACTCATCTTGAAGAATGGGTTGAAGCAATCAAAAAAGGCGATGATCAAAGACTTTCTGATTTAAGTTATTTTATATCTGAAGAACAAAGGTTGAAAAACGATCATCTTGAATTCCTTGAAAACTTTAATTCAGAATATAAACGTCTTTCAGATTTATCAGAGATTAATGGTCAAGAACCAACGTATTATGCTGTAAAGGATTCTAACGGTAATATAATCGATAAATTCACCAACAGAACCGATGCGGAATTGTTAAAAAATCAGCTTCATCAAGCTAATTTGACTAAGGTAATCAAAGGGAAACAATATACCACTGAAGAACTTCAAAGCATAGTAGAAGCTATGCAAAATGATTACACTGTTCAATCTTATAGTACAGGCGGAGTTATTGACTACACTGGTATGGCTAATGTGCATGGTTCATCTTCATCACCAGAAGTGATATTTAATTCTGCTGATGCAAAAAAGTTATTTAACGTGATTCATAATTCAGATAATTTCCTTGGTAGTTTTACTCAGAATCTTTCTGATAGATTATATAGAGATACAATAGATCAATTACATAACGTTGCAAATCAAAATAGTACTTCAACGAATTATAGTCCAACTATTATTATTCAAAAGGTTGTGGCGAATGATCCAATAGACTTTACTAAACAGATTGATAGATATATTAAGCAAGCTGATCTGGAACGTATGATTAATCATTAAATTAAAAATCGTGCGTTTTTGCTCCTATTATATTTAGTAATACAGCAGTGCTTAGACGCTGCTGTATTGCTGCTAATCAAGAACATACCGTCAATAACCAAAGCTCTGCTTCGGCAGGTTTTTTATTTTTATAATACAATAAACACTTTCAAACCGCCAATTAGAAAAGTTGGCGGTTTATTTTTAGAAAGGATGTGAAATAAATGATACAAACAGCAACAAATGTTTTTCCTGATGATGAAGTAATAGAATTAGATTGGACAGAAAATAGCAATGGCAATAAAGTGTTAAACACCCCCATTACAGGAAAAGTAAATTGTAGAGGGTCTATTATTAAACATATAGATTTAAAAATTAGAAATTTATCTGTAGATGTAGGCAGCTATCAGAATACTTATCAAATAAATCATTTTAATTTAAAACATGGTGATAAATTTTCTATTAAACCTATTTTAAATTGGTTTGATGTAGATGAAAATGGTCATAGTTTATTTAATCCAACAGATGATTATGAATATACCTTAACTTATCATGGATATTTGCCTGAAGATACAGATACACCAAATTATGATATGTTTTTTTGCAAAGGAATAGCCAACTTAATAGATGTACGGAATCCTTCAATGCTTAAGATTGGTAAAAAATTGTCTTTGATAAAAAATAAAGAAAATTATTATGGAAAAATAGTATTTTATACTACATATACCAATACTTCGACTCTCGGTGTTGTTACTGCATATATTACCTCTTATAATTCGTCAACAGGGCAAATAACGATTAACTCACGTAGTTCAAATTTAACTAATTTAATAAATCAAACCAATATATCATATAAAATATACACTAACTATTTTGTTGATAGACCCAGAGTGTTTAGATTGAGAAATAAACCAGATATGGAAGTAACAGCAGAAATAAAAAATAATAAAACTGGAATAGAAATGAAGGGTAATTATTCAAATTTCTCCGAAACAGGATTATTGGCATATAAATTTGGTTTAAATCAAATTTCTGAGGATAAAACAGAAATTCATGAGTTTCTGTTTTCATGTGTTAATGAGGCAGGGAATAATGTAATAAAAATACCTGGAATACCTTTAAGTAAATATTCGATAAAGAAAGTTTTAGGAGTAAACGAAAATGAGATAAATCTTTCTTATCCTTTGCCCATATGTGACAACTATAGTAAATATATTTTAAAAATTACCGAGTATTCAAATTCATCTTTTGGTAATTCTGGTGAAACTTTAAATAACGAAATAACAGAAATATTGCCTAATGAAAATACACCATCTGATATAGAAGCTTCAAACATCTTTCATTTTGATAAACAAAATAACAAAATTGTGTTTCGAGGAAGTATATCAAAAACACGATATTTCATAATAGAATATAATATATTCTTCCCTGTAGGATCACCTAATTGGAACTACACTAAGTTGTTTATAAATTTGAGTAAATCAAAATGGTACCCAAAAGGAATTTCTTTGTATTTAGACGATTTATTTTCGAACAAAGATAATAATGAAAAATATTATTATGATAGTGATTCGCGTTCGTTTTATATTAAATATACAAGTGCCACTCAATCGAGAACTCATTTAAGTTTTTCACAATTAAAATCAATAAGTGAAACTAATAATAATTGTAGTTTATGTATTACAAGAGAAAATACGTTCTATAAGGGAGATAAAAAAATAGAAACAGATTGGTTTTATGATGATAATTTAACATATACCAGTTTACCTGTGTTCTACAATCAAATTTTATTAGTTAATCTTGATTATATTACAAAAGATAATAAAATTTACAATTCTGAAAGTCTTGTTTCTCCATACTATATAAATAAACCTCTCAATCTTTCAAAATCAACTGGTGTCTACTCTTTAGGCTCGGATTATAGTAATCATTTTAATTTGCATGAAATACGTAAAGCGTTATCATCTAGTGGAGATACTTGTAGATACTATCGTTTAAATAGATATAATGAATTTAATTCAGATGAAGGCTTACAGTTAAGCATAGAAGATTTAAACAATAGTAAATCTATATGCGCATTCACAACACTAGATAAAAATCCATATATAGAATTCATAGATTTTGAGCCTGCTGGTAATCAAAATTATACCTATTTCTTTATTTTTAATAATTCTAATTGTGCAGTTATTGATGTCAATATGCAGAATCAAAACGGTTGGTACATATATAGTTTAAAGCAAACACAAGATGATGTGTATACGGCTAATGAATGTTGGAATTTTAATTGTGATATTCAAAACAGTGACATTTCAACCAACATAGGTGTTACAGTTAATAATTCTATAGCTGAAAAACCCATTATCACATATGACAATGGAAATTTTGAAAACGGTTCTTTTTCTGCCATATTAGAAACAATTAACTGTCCTGATATGACATTTGATAATGACTATAAACGAATAGAAGCTTGGAAAAAATTTATTTCACAGGATTGCAATTTCCTTTTGAAAAGCGATAAAGGCGATTCGTGGATTGTTAATATTACAGAAACACCTACAAGAAGTTATGATCATTCATTTGACGTACAGCCTACGACTATTAATTATTCATGGGTTGAAAGTGTTGACATTCAAAAGATTGCCATAATAGGTCACAAATCAACTAATTAGGATGGTGATTGCATGGATTATTACAATAAAGTTTCTGATGGTTATTTGACTACTTTAAAACAAAATCACCGTACCGTTCATTTTAAAATGGAGATCCTTGATTATTATGAAAATCCGATTGGTGAAATAACAAATATAATTTCAAAAGATGATGCCGGTACGATACAAGTTACAAGAGGGCAAGGCTGTAGACGGTCTTGCTCTTTTACTATAATAGATAAAAACCATCAATATTCAAAGAACAATGATAATTACTTCTGGTATAACCGTAAGTTCAAAATTTATATAGGAATTAAAGTTGATGAAGATATTTATTGGTTTTCGCAAGGTGTTTTTGTTGCAAAGTCCACAAACATACAGGGGTGTAAAATCACTATTGAAGGAATTGATAAATTTGGATTCTTTAACGGCGAATTAAAAACTGGCATGGCTATGCTTGAAACACAAATATTCACTACTGTTGAAGATAATAACGGTACAATATCAAAAAATAAAGTTAAAATTAGAGAATTAATTGAAAACACATTGTCTTTAGACATGGGTAACGGAATGCCATTAGACCCTATTGAACCTATTATAGACTCTAAATTTGATGATTTATTTGTATATGCTGATATAACAATATCTCAAGGAGGATATATTGGTGAAATATTTGAAAAGTTAGCTGCAATGTTTAACGCATTTGTTTATTATGATGTTAACGGACGGTTCAGAATGGAACGCATTTTTAATTCAAATGTTGCAAGTTATTATCAGTATTTAGCACCTATATATTATTTTAATGATGCAAATCTATCATACAATCAAACTTCTTTAGCAAGAGATTTTACTGGTTACAATATAATTACCGTTGCTACTGACAATACCGATAATAAAATTTATTCCTACACTGCAAAAAATAATAATCCTCAGTCAGATGTATGTATTGACAGCATAGGCAAACGAGTGTATGAAGGCGGAGTAGTATATATTACTATTACAGAAGATGATACTTCTCCTGAAGAACAATGCAGACAATATGCAGAGTATCTTTTGTATCAAAGCGTATGTACTAATTTGAATGTTAGCTTTAGTTATCCCCTTCTCCCCCACTTAGATGTTGATAATAATATTTCTATTACTAATGAAAAATATGGATTTTACAACCAATTATTTTTAATTGAATCTTTAACAATGCCTATAGGCATTAGTGATATGACAATCAATGTTGTAAACTTGCAACAGTTACCATCAACATTGGATTTAGATTAAGAGGTGTTTAAGTGAATAAATTAAATCAATTAATTAAAGACAACCAAAGTAATAATAATCAACTAAAACATACATGGGGAATTGTTCAAGAGTATCAAGATTCTTTACACAAGGCTAAAGTAACACTTCCTGAGTTTAATGACCAGGAAATGTTGCTGCTTAATCGCACACATAAACAGTTAAAAAAAAATGATACTGTTTGGATTTATTACTGGACTATTCCAAGCAGCGGTTATATAGCTTTAAAATCAAATTCAGGTGCTTCCGATAGTTTTGATATTTGTAATGGTACTATATATGTTTCAGTTGCTTCTAATATAGCTCCTTATGCAACAGTTACCATACCTGCACCAAAGAATTGTCAACAAATAATAGCAAGTTTAAGATTAAGTGTCAGCTCGCCTACACAGTGCAAAGCTTCATTATACACTTACAAACAAGATTCCGGTACATATATTGCCGTAATACAGCCCTCTGACAATTCAGCATATTTGCCACAAAAGGACTATTATATAGATTGGATAGCTATAACATAATAATTTAATACATGGATTGGATTACTTTAGGTGTTAGGTGCTGTAATGAAAAGACACCATACGTTAAACAGGAAAAGGTTTTGACAGACGGTGAAACGTATTCTCCTGTTGTGTATCTTGGAAAAAACGAAAACCCTGATAATTGGCAGGAAATCAATGAAAGTGAAGCACCTGAAAAATGGGAGGAATAAAAATGAGTAATTCAAAA
>CAMWVM010000062.1 GCA_947177715.1 uncultured Ruminococcus sp. | reverse complement strand
GTGTGGCGGCGGACAACTTAGTCTTTCAGTGGGGGGCGATGCCCCTTATTGAAAATTAATACTCCATATAGAATTTAAATCTTGGATTTCCGTCTGAGTCTTTTCCCGCTGATTCTGCACGCTTAATTGTAATAGGTCTTTCAGGTGAAGAAAGACTGCCGTCTGAACCATATTCACGATCTATTTTCAAAAAGTCTTCAATTACCTCCATGCCCTGGGTAACCTTGCCGAAAGCAGCATACTGACCGTCCATGAACTTACAGTTATCATCATAGCAAATGAAGAATTTGCTGTCTGCACTATTAAGATCGCTTGGAAGTCTATCCATAGAAACGGTACCTTTGGTATGAGATAACCTGTTATCTACACCGTTTTGCATAAACTCACCTTTTATTGTATTTGAAGAACCTCCTGAACCATCGTTATTAGGATCTCCTGTTTCAGCAAGAAAGTTTTTTATAACACGATAAAACTGCAAGCCATTATAAAATCCGTCATTAACAAGCTTTTCAAAGTTCTTGCAGGTTATTGGAGCTTGGTCAGGATAAACTGTAATAACAAAAGCTTTCTCATTATCTATAACTGTAGAATTGGAATCATTTCCGGAATTGCCGCTATTCGCAGAACTGTTGTTATCACCATTACTTCCAATGTTTCCATTACTTTCGCTTGAGCTGCTGTCGGAAGAACCGTTTCCGCTTTGATTACCTGAAACTGATCCACCGTTATTGCCGCCGCCATTATTATTCGAGTTACCTAATAAATCTTTATCAACCTTTACTCCGCTGCTCATCTCAAAAATTTGAACTAAAATCTCATTTAATGATGAATTGCTATTTCCGTTATTTGAAGAAACAACGTTGTTGCCTCCCTGTTCAGAATTCGCATTATCAGAATCGTCGTCAGATAAATTTTTATCAGCAGAATTCTTACTATCTGAAATTAGTGCATCTCCACCTAAACCACTATTATTCTTTTCATCTGACAAATCAGATCCATCTGTATCAGATGAAACAATAGAACTTGAATCGGTTGACGACATATCCTTATCATCAACGTCTTTTCCGCAGGCAGATACAATTCCCATTACAAAAACAATACACACAAGAAACGGAATTATTTTCTTTATATGTTTCATTCAGAATCTATCCTTTCTGATTTTTACACAATGTTGTTTTGTTGGATTCATATTATTTTTATTATACACCCAGGCACTATATTTGTCAATCGCTGTCGTCAAGGATAAAGCGCCACTGTTTATCTCTAAATTCTTCAGTAGCATAGGCTATACCCACTCTTGTATCGGTATGATAAGAATGCTTTTTTCCGTCGTCTTCGATCCATATCTGAGAATTCTCCACAAGGGACTGCAAATTTAATTCTCCTGTTACACCCAGTGCCTTAGTAAGTTTTGCAGGACCGCTGAAATTCTCACCTGCACGAAAAAGCACAGCCTGAGGGATCCCTTCATCGCCTGTGACAACATTCATCAGCCAATGCATTCCATAGCAAAGATACACATAAATCACACCGCTTTTACCATAGAGAACCTCTGTGCGTTTTGTTCGTCCTTTATGAGCATGACATGCGGTGTCCTCTTCACCTCGATAAGCTTCGGTTTCGGTAATTCTCACTTTTACTTCTTGTCCATTTATTCTCGATACCAAAATCTTGCCTACAAGATCGGGAGCAACCTCTAAAACATCTCTATGAAAAAACTTATCGTCCAATCTTTTCACTTCCACACACCCTAACTTAAAATATATTTATATTATATAATAATATAAATATTTTTTCAATAAAAAAAGCTTTCCTATTTTGGAAAGCCTTTTATTCTATCTCTTGTTCCAAATCGTTAAATAAATCCGTATTGAAAAACTCCGCAAGAGTAATCCCAAATGCGTCACAAATCATTTTGATTGTTACTACCCCAGGATTCTTGCTTACGCCGTAAATAATGCTTTTAACTGTTGACGGAGGAATACCTGCAGAAGTCGCAAGTCCATTAATAGTTATATATTTTTCTTCACATAACTCTAAAATTCTTTTTATAACTGCATCTCTTGTTTTCATATCTTGTCCTCGCTAATATCGTCCATATATAGACCACTTTACTATTAATATAAACGAAAACGCAACAAAAATTAGACGATATATAGACTATTTGCTTGCGTTATGATACAATTAGTTTATATATAGTCCATTAAAGGAGAGTTATATATGCTTGACAAAAAACGAACAGCTTGTTTTACAGGTCACAGAAATATTCCAACCGAACATATCGAAAAAATTAAAAGACTTCTCGATGAAACTATCGAAGAGCTTTATCAAATGGGAGTTTTATTTTTCGGTGCAGGTGGTGCATATGGTTTCGACATAATGGCTGAAGAAGCAGTTTTAAAGGCAAAAGAAAAGCACCATGAAATCAAATTGATTCTGGTGCTTCCATGCAAAGACCAGTGCCGATACTGGTCTGAGCAAAATAAAATTCAATATAAAAACTTAATAAATAAAGCCGATAAAATTGTGTACACAACAGAAACCTACTGCAACGGCTGTATGCACAAGCGAAACATACATTTAGTCAACTACAGCGGTTACTGCATATCCTATATGAACCGATTTAACGGCGGAACGGCATTCACAGTTGAGTATGCCAAGCTTAAAGGATTAAAAGTGATAAATTTATTTGACAGAATATAAAATTATTACTTTTTCACTTTTAGCTTTTCAATTAAGTCCTCATCGGGGGTTACAAACAGAGTTTTATTATTTGCGAAGATAACCATTCCCGGTTTTGCGCCAGCAGGTTTTTTAACATTTTTTATTAACGTATAATCCACAGGTACCTGAGATGAATTCTTTGCCTTTGAATGATAAGCCGCAATTACTGCTGCTTCAATTATTGTTGTTTCAGGCGGCTGTTCTCCATGACAGGAAATAACAGTATGAGAACCTGTAATATTTTTTGTATGAAACCAAATATCTAATTTCTCGGAGTCCTTACAGGTCAACTTGTCGTTTTGCTTGTTATTCCTGCCAACCTTTATTTCAAAGCCGTCAGATGACATGAATCTCATTGGAGGAAGACCCTTAGGCGGTTTACCTTTTATCTTTGAATGCTTTATATATCCCTGTTCAGCTAATTCTGCTCTAAGTTCAGCAATATCCCCCTCTGTCGTGGCTCTTGTAAGAGAATCAAATACCGAGTCGATATATTCCAGTTCCTGTTCGCCCTCTTTTATAAGTCCTGTCAGCTTTTTCTCAGCGGTATCTGCTTTTCTATATTCCTTATAATATCTCTGTGCATTCTGCGACGGGTTCAGTCTTTTATCCAGCGGAATTATAACAGTTGTCAGGTTCGGGTCATAATAATCTTGAACTATTGCTTCGCCCTGACCCTTCTCTAATTGATAAAGATTTGCCATTAGCAAGTCGCCGTATTTCTTCAGCTTATCACGCTCAGCACAGTCTTTCAGTTCCTCACGCTGATTAGCTGTACGCCTTGAAATACGCTCAGACGTATTAATCAGCAGCTTAAATAAATCCTGTGCTTTCTGCTTCATTCTTGCAATGCTATCCCTCTCGGAATAGAAATAGTCAAGTGCCTCACAGGGAGAATCAAATTGTTTGGTAATCATAAGATTGCCATACTGTGATATATCTGTAAAGCAAAAATCTTTAAGAAGACCCTCCTTGCTTTTAAGAACAGTATACTTATTGCTGCCCGATTTGACATCCATCGCTGTCTTTTTCAAATAAAATGCCAGTCGGTCGAAATGCTCATCAGTCATATCCTCCACTGTTATCTCATTTCCCTTTGCCGCATAAAATTCCGCCTCACGGGCAAAGACAGGAGATATGCCCTCCATCGTTTTCATTAGAGCTTTAGGCAGACTTTGTTTGGGATAGCCTTTTACTGCTTCGCAAATTATCCTGCTGTCATCATCAAGAAGCGACAGACGCTTATCTCTTGGAGGCAATGTATACGTTATACCCGGAAGCACCATTCTAACTGCCGACATATCCTGTCCCACACGCTTTATGCTGTCAACAACCTTACCCTCTGAGTTTATTAAGATAAGATTTGAATGTCTTCCCATAATCTCAATCGCAAGAGTAAAACGGCATATATCCCCCATTTCGTTTGCCGAATCAAAATCAAAATAAAGTATACGCTCCAATCCGTCCTGTCTTATATCAATCAGCTTTCCCGAAGAAAGGTGCTTTCTCATAAACATGCAGAACATTGGCGGTGTTTTTGGATTTTCTATTTCTGCCTTTGTTATGTGAACTCTTGCTGTACCAGCCCCTGTATTAAACAGCAGCTTATGTGCGCCCTCACGGGTTCTGATTGTAAAAAGAATTTCTTCTCTTGAAGGCTGATGTATTTTTTCCACACGCCCGCCCACAAGAGGCATAAGACGATCTTTTACAAGACCTAAAAAAATTCCGTCCAAAGCCATTTATGTGTATTCCTTTCGGTAATGAAAATTAAATTTCGTATGATGTAACGTCCTTGTTTGACTGTGCAACGGAAATATCCAACGTCGGATATTTCTCCATCAGTTTGTTTTTTATAAAATCAAAGAATATATTCTCTGTATAAAAGTGTCCTGCATCAACAAGACATATTTCATTGTTATATGCGTCTATAAAAATGTCATGCTTAACATCTCCAGTGATATATGCGTCAATATGCTTTCCTTTCACGAAAGGAAGAAAGCTTCCGCCGCTTCCGGAACAAACTGCTATTTTCTTTACCGGCTTTTCAGTATCCACAAATCTGACAACAGCATTTCCCAGCCTCTGCTTTACTCTTTTTGCAAGGGTTTTAGGCATAAGTTCGTCATCGCAAGTACAAACATATCCGATTGATACACCGTTTTCCTCCGCAAGCGGTTCTTCAGGAACAAAACCTAATATTTCGCAAAGAATATCGTTCATTCCGCCTTTAGCAATGTCAAAATTCGTGTGCATGCAGATTGCACTAATATCATTTTTCGCAAGAATTACGGCAGGGTTGTCAGGATTAAGGCTTTTAAGTCCTGTGAATATAACCGGATGGTGAGAAATAATCAAGCCGCAATTCTTTTCTGCTGCTTCTTTTGCCACACTTTTGGTTATATCAAGCGCAAGCAAAATCTTTCCGACTGTTTTATCACCGTTTCCTACAACAAGTCCACTGTTATCATAGCTTTCCTGTATGGAAAACGGAGCTATCTTATTTATCTCGTCATAAATATCTCTAACTGTCGCCAATTCAAACACCTCTCAGCAAAATTTCAGCCGTTTTAAGCATACTTTCGCCCTGCTCTTTTTTATCTGCAGATTTTAACATGCCTAACCCTGCCGTTTTAAGACGTTGTGCCTGCATTTTAAGATATTCCCTTCCGCTTTTATCTTCAGCATTTACACGTCCGCCATACAAATATCTGTCATCACAAGAATAACTGGGTTTACAACCTGTGAATGAAGTTCGCATAACCGAATAGACAAATCCGCCGTCTTCACATGCAAGCTCCTCAGCCACTGAAAATCCATTATCATAAAGCCATTTCCTAAGAGTCTGACTTTTGGTCATGGGCTGTAAAACGAGATTAACAGGGTTATTCTTGTCCTTCAGCCACGGACATTTTTCAATTAGCCTAACAATAAGCTCGCCGCCCATTCCAGCCATGACAACATCAGTTACTCCATCACTTTTCACGTTATCCAAACCATCGGAAAGAACAATTTCCACATTACCCTTAAATCCTGATTTGTCTACAGTCTTTTTTGCAGCATTCAAAGGCTTTTCATTGACATCACAAGCAATTACTTTAGAGCATATTCCCTGAGAAATCAGATACACCGCAAGATACCCATGGTCTGTTCCCACATCCACGGCTTTTTCCCCCTTGACCAACTTTGCACAGGTCAGCAATCTGTTATCCGTCATAGAAATAATCTCCCCTTTTTCTTATGTAGCAAATTAATATGTTATGATAGCTTTAAAAATCTAAACCTTTTCCTCAAATCATTAAAAACAAACGCTGTCCGAATCCGAACAGCGTTTTACTCTTTACAAACGAACCAAATTACTCGCCAATATGAGCGTTAAGCTTTTCAACAAGCTCATTTACGTCAACGCCATGAACCATACAAGCCTGTTCTATGGATTCGCCTCTTGATGACGGGCAATGAAGGCAATGCATACCCATTTCCATAAAATACTCTGCTGTTGATGCATCATAATCCAATATATCACCGATAATTGTATCATTTGTTACTTTAAAAGCCATTTAAAACACTCCTTTTTTAACTAACAGCTAAACTTTTACCTTTCAAATGAGGAGCATCGCCCCATCATTCTATCTTCATAAATGATAAAATCATTATTTTATCATCAAAACTTTGCCCCTTAGTTTACATTAGCAGTTTGAAACCTATCACCTTTAGAGGTGGCGGACATCAGTCGTTAGTTATATTATAACCAATTCCTATTAAAATTGCAATAGTTTTTTACAAAAAGGCAAAAAGAAAGCCGTCCAAAAATGAACAGCTTTCAATCAATTAACCTTCTTCTTTCATCTTTGCAAAGCACTCGCTGCAATAAACAGGTCTATCCTCTCTTGGTCTGAAAGGAATTACTGCTTCACCGCCGCAAGCTGCACAAGTTGCTGTATATGTTTGTCTTTCAGCTTTTGACGCATTCTTTCTTGCGTCACGGCAAGCCTTACATCTCTGAGGCTCGTTTTCAAAGCCTTTCTCTGCATAAAATTCCTGCTCGCCTGCTGTAAATACGAACTCGTTTCCGCATTCTTTGCACACTAATGTCTTGTCTTCGTACATGTTTTTTACCTCACTAAAAATAAATTGTGCCCAGCTGGATTTGCACCAACACCTTTGCCTGTTTTCAGCAACGCTCTGCTATTAAGCTACATGGCCATACAATGCTTTTATTCACGACCCGATCTCAAAACTGATTTTAATTTTCGTCTTACCCTCTGCATTGCATTGTCCACTGTCTTAAGCGGCACATTTAAGTCTAATGCTATCTGGTTATAAGCCAAACCTGTTAAAAACAATTGAAATACCCGCCATTCCTGCTCTGAAAGTGCAGAAATAATTTTATCATAAATTTCTTCCAGTCGTTCTCTCTCCACCACAATATTTTCGGGAATATCCGAAGGGTCATGAATATTCTCCTCGGGTATTTCTCCGACCTCCCCTTTTGTGATAGAAGTTCTTTTATTTAAAGCTGAAAGCATTTTATTTCTTATGCAAACGTTCGCATAGGTAGAAAACTTAACGTTACGGCTTTTATCATAAGTATCAACTGCACAGAGCAAACCCATAAACCCCTCCTGTGTCAAATCCTCACACATTTCAGGAGCATATTTTTTTGCTCTTGCTTCAATAGAACAAATATACCTTGAAATCAGTTCTGCCGCTGCGTTTTTATTATTCTTGGCTGTCACAGCCAAAAGCTCATCAGAATAATCTGAAAAAGCAAATGTGTTTTCCTTTTCCACAGCTGTTAATTCACCGTCCGAATACATTTACATATTCTATATAATATCACAATCACCAAAGGTTGTCAAGTGAAATTGCCGTTTATCATTATTTTTGTAACAATCTACATTTTAACGTTATCCCTTATGGTAATATTGCATAACACCTGGGTCAATAAAACTTCATTTATCGACTTAAACTTCACTATATTCTTTTCTTCCCATTTCAAATATATCTACGCCAAAGCAATCATTAGCTACTACAAGAGGAAAATTCTCCACATACAGCTTTTTTACCGACTCGCACCCCAAGTCTTCAAAAGCTATCACTTCACATGACTTTATACAGTTGCTTGCCAAAGCTCCGCAGCCGCCAACAGCACAAAGATAAATTGCCTTATTTCTTACAATAGCCTCTCTAACTTCTTTCGAGCGCTCACCTTTGCCTATCATTCCTCCAAGTCCCAAGTCCAGAAATCTCGGAGCAAACCTATCCATTC
>CAMWVM010000061.1 GCA_947177715.1 uncultured Ruminococcus sp. | reverse complement strand
ACATCAGGAGGGGGCTCCCCTGCTACTGGTATTTTTAGTGAAAACAATCTGCTTCTTTTAATATTATTGCTATCATCGGGAATAATAGCATTGGTTCATATTTCCAACAGGCAAAAAAGAAACAGTAAATAAAATCAAATAAAGCGTATAGCGACAGTATCTTTTGACAAAAATGGGACTGTCGCTTTAGCAGTTTAATAAGGACGTTAAAATCGTAAAAATTTATTCGGAGGCGATATTTTGAAAAACAAAAAACGAATCATAAGAGCAGCAGCATGCCTTCTGATCCCTGTTGTTATTGCAGTTTCGATTATCGCTGCAAGCTTTTTCAAAACATCTCCCCCTGATAATCCTCTCCTAAATCAAGCCGATACCGTTGATATAGATGAAAACAACAGCGGTATTTTCGGTTTGCCGCAGGACTTCCTATCCAATATAAAACAGCCTGAAATAAATACGGACAGTTCAAAAAGCGCAGATGATTCATCAAGCAATGAACAAAATTCCTCAGAAAATGAAACGGAACAGTATAATAGTAACGTCGAAACTAATAATAGCACCCCAAAAAATGTCTATGTAACGGAAAATATCTATGTCCCAGACTTTCCTAATTCTTCTGATACAAGCAATCAGAAATCTCAAGGAGATAATTCAGATGCTCCTGTAAAATCAGGAGATTCAGAAAAAAACGACAGCAATATTCCCGGCAATAACAGAACTCCATCTGGTGATAAAACCGACACAGATTACTTTACTACAACAATTAAAAACGGCGAAACTGTGTCCTCTCGCAGTTATTCCTTCAAAATCATCCATAATCAGAAGGACCTTAAAGTAAAAAGCTCTACAGTCACGATAAACGGAGAAAAGAAACCGGACTTCAACGGACGTGTACTTCTTTCAGAGGGAGAAAACCACATTCGTGTGGAAGTAACTTATACCAATAAGAATGCAAAAATAATTTCCGCTTACCGTGACTATAAGGTTTTTGTGGACCTCGGTGAAATTATTCTTACCACAGACCTAACAGACCAAACTGTCGATACCAATACAATTTCATTTACTGCCAATGCTGTTTTGGACGGAGAAATTGTGACAGTAACAGCACAATGCAATGGAACTGCCCTGCCCTTAGACACCGAACTCTATACCGCACATCTTTCAGAAAATGAAAATATTATTACCTTGTCAGCACAGTGGAACAACAAAAAGGTTTCAAAGACATACAAAATAATATATGCACCAATAAAAACCTTTGAAATTAAAACAAGTCTTATCGACTGCACAGTCAACGGCAGCAGCTTTTCATTCTCCGCTGCTATTCAAAACGGAAGTGAAAAATCAAGGCTTAGCATTACCTTCAACGGCTCTGCGCTATCTCTTAATAATAGCGGTAATTATACCGTAAATCTGAAAAATGGCAGCAATAAAATAAGATTAAAAGCAACCGATACCATAAACGGAGAAACCGTAACTATAAATGAGCTTTATACTGTAAAATATGTCCCACTCGCCAATGAGGATACCGCACCCCATATTGAATATATAAACGTTACAGATAATATGACCATAAAGGGCAATAATTTTACCCTTGACGTCCTGCCCTTGGATTATCTGGGCAGCCAAATATATTATAACGGCATAACCGTCAGTCTGAACGGCTCGGTAATTCCGTATAAGTGGGATGGCAAATATACAAGCTATGATTTATATTTTGCCGGCGGTACAAATAATCTGGATATACGCATTACAGATTCAGAGGGAAGATATACCGATTATTCTTATAAAGTTAATTGTATAACCGTTGCCGACGGCGAGCCATTGGGAGAAATAACTTTGAGCGTTGACGCAAATGTTATTGGACTTGACTATCTTGTAAAACCAACAAAAATCACGATCCGCCAAGGTGAAACAGCATCCCATACTATCGTAAAATTTCTTGAGGAACAAGGCTTTTCCTGCCAATATACAAATTCACTGGACGATGGATTTTATCTTGCGAGATTAAGTAAACCGGGAATAGGACTTGGCGCTAAAATACCACAAGCTTTGTTTGACGAGATCGAAAAACATGGATATGAATGGAAAGAACAACGATATGACGATAGCCTCGGAGAATTTGACTATTGTCAAGGCTCAGGGTGGGTATGCAGCATCAACGATTATTTTATCGGTCACAGCTTGTCAAATTCCAACTTGAAAGACGGAGATACTGTCAAAATTCGTTTTACACTTGCAGAACAAAAGGACGTTAACGGAACCTTCGGAAAAACATGGTGGTAATAGGAGGAACAAATGCTAAGCAAAAAAATTATAAACAGAACGACCGCAGTCATGCTAATGCTTGTCATGCTGTTTTCTCTGCCTTGCAGTGTATATGCTGAGCATAATGATTATAAAAATCAAGATTTGGAATCAATAATGCAGGATATAATAGCTTGGAAAAAAAGCAGCTGCGGATATAGCAAAAATGAATATCTGTTTAATTCTGATTTTGTTGCTTCCGCAGGCACACCGTCAGCCGATTGGTATGCCATTGCAATGGGGCGAATGGGCGTTGAGGATAACTATTCATCTTATCTTTCAGTGCTGAAAAACAATGTTACTGAAAAATATAAAACCGAACAAAAACTTGATGCACAAAAAGCTACAGAATGGCATAGAATTTCTCTTGCCATTCTTTCATTGGGAGGAGATCCTACAGAAGTTGGTGAAAGCAAAATAAACCTCATTGCCGACGGTACATATAACCGAAACTCCGACGCCTCTCTTGATTCACAAGGCATAAACGGACTGATTTGGGGATTGATCACACTTGATTCTATGAGCTGCAAAGTGCCTGAAAATGCAGCTGATATTCGTCAAAGCATCATAACAAAGATTCTTGAAAAACAAAATCCTAACGGGAGCTTTTCTCTAACAGAAAACTCAGAAGATATGGATATTACAGCCATGACTATCACTGCTCTGTCCCCATATTTCAACAGTGAAGAAATAGTTCAGATTGATGGGAATTTAGTGAAAATAAGAATCGCTATTGATAATGCAGTATCCTATTTGTCAAAACAGCAAACGAACAGCGGCGGATTTTCTGAGAATAGCAGCTCAGAAGCAATTTCTCAAACAATAATCTCCCTTTGTTCTCTTGGAATAGACCCCATAAACGATTCAAGATTTATAAAAAATAACTGCAATCTCCTTGACGGACTGATGAGTTATCAAAGCCCAGACGGCGGTTTCTTACATAGCTTTGACGACAAAAAAAGCAATTCCATCTCAAGTGAACAGGCTCTTATGGCTATTATTAGCCTTTATAGATACCAAAACAATCTGCGTAATCTGTATGACTTCCGTCCAGAAATGACATCTGAACAAAAAGATGAAATTGCCAAAGTTGAAAGCATGATTGACAATATCTCAGACAACGAGCAATCTGTAATTGAAACACTTGAAAGCTATTTTAAAATCAAACCAGAAGAAAGACGTTATGTGAAAAATTATTATCTGCTTGCAGAAAAAGCTGATAAGTTAAATATCAAAAATACCGGCGAAAGCCTGATAAACGCTATGAATATAAACACAAAAGGCAACGGTACGGTAATCGATATTATCAGTCAAAACAGCACGGAAATTTCCACGGTTTTCAACGGAAGTGACACCAAACAGTTCAATTCTCTTCCCGATAAGCTGACAACAGAAAATTATAATGACGTGCTATACCTTTATGATAAATTAAACAATGCGGACAATAAGGACGACTATATAGATATTCTTAATTCCTTGCAAGAGAAAAAATCTCAAATTGAAACTATCCGTAATAACATTGAGAATATCAATGAAAGAATACTTAACAGCCTCTATCCTTTTGACACAATATCTTTAAAGGATAAAGCTGTAGTTGAAAGCATATGCAGCGATTTGGAAACTTTAAGCGATTATGATAAAAAACAAATCCTCGGCTATGACGATGTATTAAAAGCAAAAACAAAAATAGAAACAATGCAAAGAAATATTATAATTGAATCTGCCGCTTTAATAGTTTTGCTTCTGCTTATTACAGTAATAGTATTAAGGATAAGAAAACGCCGCAATAGCAAAAATAAAAATTATATGCCCTCAGATGAAAATGAAGATTGGTAAAGGAGCCATGCTTTATGGAAAATAAAACAGAACAAATTTTGACTGAATTAAAAAAAGCAATCGTGGGTAAGGATGTAATACTCAAAAAGGTCTATATGGCTATCCTTGCAGGAGGTCATATTTTGCTCGAAGACGTCCCCGGGGTGGGAAAAACAACTCTCGCCCTTGCCTTTTCAAAAGCTCTTGGACTTGATTATAAAAGAGTTCAGTTTACCTCCGATAGCGTGCCGTCAGATATAACAGGCTTTTCGGTGTTTGATAAATCACAAAATAAATTTGTATATCAGAAAGGTGCCGCAATAACAAACCTGCTTTTAGCAGATGAAATCAACCGTACCTCCAGCAAAACCCAGTCTGCACTTCTTGAAACTATGGAAGAGCGTCAGGTCACTGTGGACGGCGTTTCTCACCCTCTGCCCTCACCTTTTATTGTGCTGGCAACACAAAATCCCGTGGGTTCAGCAGGAACTCAAATGCTTCCGCCGTCACAAATGGATAGATTTATGATAAAACTTGAGATGGGATATCCCGACTTTAAAAGTCAAGTAAATATTCTTAAAGACAGACATAATGAAAATCCTCTTGACTTTGTTCAGCCTGTTGTGTCACCAAGGGATATTCTCCATATGCAAAGCAAAGTTCAAAGCATACATACAGATGATGAGATATATGAATATGTCACAAGACTTGCCGAATACAGCCGAAAGCTTGAAAGCGTTGAACTGGGGATAAGCCCGAGAGGAGCGCTGAGCGTTTGTCGAATAGCAAAAGCCCATGCCTATGTGAATGGACGTGATTATGTAGTACCTGAGGATATCCGAAATATCTTTTGCGATGTCTGCGCCCACCGAATCGTAATTACGCAAAGAGCAAAACTCTCTGGACAAAACGGTCTTTCTGCCGCTATAGAAACGCTTAACAACGTTCCTGTTCCTCCAATCGGAATTAAAGGCAAAAAGCTATGATTAAATGTTGGATTGTTTATGCCTTTTGGCTTTTAACCATACTTTTATTGGATATATTTTCAGCTTCATCGGGCATGTTTGTCCTGCTGTGCATATCAGTTTTATTACCTGCAATAATTATCATCATTCATAGATTTGTCAGATATAATTTTGATATTTTTATTGACCTGCCCGATTCCGTGGAAAAAGACAAACCCGCATCAGGGTCAATAAACATAATAAACAAAACAAGAATGTTCTGTCCTTTAAGTAAAATTACTTTGATGGGTGAAAATATTCTGACAGGAGAAAGCCAAATCTTTGAGCAGAAATGTTCCCTTCTTCCTTTGAAACAAATCTCCTTTGATTTTAAACTAAAGGACAGCTATTGCGGTAAAGTATCTTTTAAAGTGAACCAAATCAAAACCTATGATATCCTTGGACTTACATATAAAAAATCCTGCACAAAAGTCAAAGGCTCAGTCATTATACTGCCTGAAATATTATCATGTGATATCAACATTTCAAAACTGCCTGCTGAGAATATTGACAGTGTTGATTATTCAGCGGATAAACCCGGATTTGATTTAAGCGAACCTTTTGAATACCGTGAATATACAGTCAGCGACAGTCCCAAAAGTATACATTGGAAGCTTAGTCAAAAGCTTGATAAGCTGATTATAAGACAAGGCGGTATGCCATCTCCAACGTCAGCATTGCTTATTTTAGATACCTGTTTAAATAAAAATGCTTCTCTTCCCTCATTTTCAAGGCTATCAAGGACGGGAGAAATTTTCATTTCATTAAGCAAAAAGCTATGTGATTGTCAGATTGCACACACATTGTGTTTCTATGACCACCTAACTGACGAAATGTTTCAATGTTTAATCTCATCTGAAGAAGATTGGTTCAGCATTATCCCCAAAATACTCTCTGTAAGTTTTAAACAACACAGCCAAACATCGCTTGAACACTACTGTGAAATCAATCCTCAGCACTTTGATAATATATTTTGCATTACCCCATGCTTCAATGAACAGATACAATTTGAAAATACTAACCTCACTGTGTTGACTGTCGATGATTTTCATAATGATATACTAACCATATGAAAGGAAAAAATATGTCCAAAGCCGATATTGCTACATTAAAATTTCATATCAGCAAATGCCCCAGTATACAACAGGATAATCTCATAAGCCTGATTTTCAATTTAGTGTTATCCGCATGTGCTTTTTTAGGCTTTGGCGGCGTTTTCTGCACAGCGTTTAATATAAATATCAACGCTCCGATTGTTGTAATATGTGCCTGTGTTTCATCAGCCTTTCAGCTTTTCCCAAGAAAAAAGCTTCGTGTTGCAGGAATGATTTTACCTGCCCTTTCAGCATTTATACTTTCCCTTTCCTCTTGGAAATATATAGCCAACGGATTCATTTATACTGCAAACAATATCTTAAAAACAATAGGCTGCAGATTTGAAAAAATTATGCCTCACCTTGAAAAGATATCGAACACGAATGAGAAAACATCTCAAACCTTATTTTTCTTAGCTATCACACTTCTAATTTCATACGCTGTTGTTTTTTCAGTGAAGCATAACGATATAATAATACCACTGATTCTGTCAGTTTCAGCAATAGCAGTCTACATTGTGTTTGAACCTGCACTGTTATTTCTGATTATATTTGCCGCTGCCTTTTATGTATTGGGCATTATATTAAAAAAACTCTCTGGAAATCATGTCAGCATTTTCAGCTTCATTGTTTGTTTGGTTATCTGCATAATATGTGTACTGATATTTTCTTTTTTAGGAATACAAAACGATAGCGATATAAGCTTTCTAAAACAAGTAAAAAACAATATACTGAATGAAATAGATGATATAAGATACGGAGAAAGCTCTATTATGCCAGAGGGTGATTTCACAAATCTAAATGCCCTTAACCCAAGTGGTAAACAACAGCTCGAAGTTATTATGTCAAATCCCGATTCCTTGTATCTAAGGGGCTTTGTCGGCGAAAGCTATAGCAAAAACGGATGGAAAAAGCTTGATTCTGATGCACTTTATGAAAACGCTGACCTTTTCTATTGGCTTCATCAAGAAGACTTTTATGGACAAACCCAGCTTTCAACAGCAGCAAGCCTTATACAGGACGCCTTAAATACTGTAAACAGAATAACAGTTAATAACAAGGGCGCAAGCAGAAAGTACATCTATGCTCCATATGAAGTTATTAATGCAGATAAAGAGCTTATTAACAAAAATGCCATAGGCGACAGCACCTTAAATTCATCAGGCTTCAAAGGAAATAAACTATACTCTTTTGACACTGCGGAAAATCAAATCAAGCGTTATCCCTCTATACTGAAAGGAATAAAACAATCAAATTCCACTAAAGCCGCTGAATATCTGAATAACGAAAGCCACTACAGAGAATTCGTTTACAGCTGCTATCTCAACATACCTGAAAACGCCATAAACATACTTAAAAACCACTTAGGTGAATATCAGTCCGATGAAAATGGCAGACTTGATTATTCAACAGCACAGCAGAATATTTTATCCTTTTTATCATCAAAGGTTACATACAGCGCCAATTCAACATTTTCAAGCAGCAGCGGTGATTTTCTACAGTATTTCTTAGAACAGAGCTGTGAGGGATACTCTGTTCACTATGCAACTGCCGCAACGTTAATGTTCCGATATTACGGAATACCTGCAAGATATGTGGAAGGATTTTTGATAACCCCAAAAGATGCAGAAAATGTCCTTTCAAATTCGCCTGTCAATATAGATGACACTCATTTTCACGCTTGGGTTGAGTTTTACCGTGATGGCATAGGCTGGATACCATTTGAAACTACACCACCATATCTTGATGTAATGGAAAAGGCTGAGGAAATTGCACCCCTGCCTGATAA